>NZ_JAPVLS010000024.1:0-113613 GCF_027158125.1 Streptomyces sp. H39-C1 | reverse complement strand
TGGTTCAAGCGCCCGTGTCGCCCCTCGGGCGCTTGAACCACTGGTCCGTCTGCGCGTCGTAGAGGACGAACGCGTCCACGTCCTTCTTCGCGTCCGCCACGGTCACCACCTTGGCCGGGTCGTAGGACGGCCATGCCTGCCCGGTCGTCTTCGCGTTCTGCGCGGGTGCCGGCGACTGGAGCGGGTTGCCGCAGGCGCAGCGCACGCGCGGCTCCCCGCGGTCACCGACCAGGACGGCGGTGCCGGTCTGCAGCACGGACTGGAAGGCGGTGGCCTTGCCGTCCTTGAAGCCGTGATTGGTGACGCTGGTGTCCATGCGCAGCTGTACGGGCGTCAGGGAGCGCAGATAGGCGGGGATTTCGGACGGCTCGATGCCTTCGACGCCGGCGAAGGCCTTGGCTTTCGCCGCGTCGCCCGTCAGGAAGTCGATCTGCCGTTCGACGTCACAGCTCGACACCTTGAGCGTGCCGCCGTACAGGCCGGGCGCCGAGCCGTCCGCGGTGCTGGTGCCGTCCGTCCCGCTGGACAGCAGGCTGGGCATCGGGCTGGCGGAGGCGGGCTCCGAGGAGTCCTTCGCCGTTGACTGGGTGAAGGGGGCGGTGCCCGCGGCGGCTGCCGGCTGGAGCAACAGCTCGGGGCCCGTGCTGTCGGAACCGCTCGTGTCGGCGGACTTCTTGTCCGGACGGGTGAGGAAGACGACCAGAGCCACGGCCGCGACCAGGACGACCGCGATCAGGGCGACCCGGGGCGCGGACCGCCACCAGGGCCGGTGGTCTCCCGGGCCCCCGCTCCCGTCCCCGCCGCCTCCGCCGCCCCGGCCGCCGCTCCCGTCCTCGGGGCCGCCCGGCGAGCCGCCCTGCCCCGACGGGGCGGGCTGCTGCCGGGGCATGGCCTGCGTCGGGTCCGACGGGCGCGGCGCGGCGAGCGGGCCCGACGGTGGGCCGGTCGGGTGGCTTTCGGGGGGCGGTGCAGATGTCACGAGTCCCTCTTCCGGCGCGCGGATCGTCCGGCGCAGTGAGAAATTTGCCCAGTAATCATCAGTTTTGGTCCATTGTGTGATCCGGTGCACTGTCGCCCGCAAGTTCTGCATCGCCTCCGTTCCCGGCAGGAGACAGCGTGAGTCAGCCGCGAAGCCCCGTTCCCAGCGCCCTCCGGGCCTGGGGAGAGGCCCTCGCCACAGCCGTGGCGGGGACCGCCGTCATGCTCGTCGTGGCCGCCCTCGGCCTGTGGGCGGCGGGCGCGGGCGACCTTCCCGGCGGCGCGTTCCCCCCGGTGGTCGCGGCCGTGGTCGTCATGGCGGTCGGCGGCTCGGTCGAACTGTCAGGTGACGCCGGGTTCCTCGCCCGGACGGACGCCGCCATCGACGTCATTCCGCTGTCGGTGACGCTGGCCGGCTCCCTCGTGACCGCCGTCGTCTTCCTGCTGCCGCTGCGCGCGAGGGCGGTGACCGACGTCGGAGAGCTGCTCGGCCGGGTCGCCCGAACGGCCGTGCTCTGGCTGCTGCTGCTGCTCCTGCTGCTCGCCCTCGCGGCCCGCCACACCTTCAGCATCCCGGTGGGCAACGGCATCGAGCAGGACCTCGGCGAGGCGCTCGGCGCGACGCCACAGGTCGGATTCCGCGCGGACGTCCCCCCGACCCTCGGATTCGGCCTCCTCTGGGTGCTGGCCGTGCTCGCGCTCGCCTTCCTCGTCTCCCGGAAGGCACCGCTGCCCTCCCGGCTGCTGCACTTCCAGAACTCCGTCCGGCCGCCGGCCTTCGCGATGCTGCTGGTGCTGCTCGGCTATGTGGTGATCGGCCTGATCGCCGGGCTGGTCACCCTGATCACGCGGGGCCATCCGGCTGAGACCGTCGCCGTCCTGCTCCTCGGCCTGCCGAACCTGGTCTGGATCGCACTCGGCCTCGGCATGGGCGGAACGTGGGAGGGGCACGTGGACCAGGCCATCGGGCTGCCCATGCCGCACATGCTCGACCAGGTGCTCCGCAGCAAGGGCGTGGACCGGAACCTCGACATGAGCTCGCTCACCCAATACGACGGCCGGGCCTGGCTGCTGGTGGCCGTGGCCGCCGTGGCGCTGCTCGGTGCCGGGTTCGTCGCGGCGGTACGTTCCCCGGTCCGGACGCCGGCGTGGCGGCACGCCGTCGACATGGCCGTGGCCTCGGCCGTCGCCCTGCTCCTCGTCGGACTGACCACCCGGATCTCCGCGCGCTACGGGCTGTCCCTGATCGGCATCGGAGACCTCGGCGGCGGTCTGGGCGGAGAGGTCTCCCTGGAACCGCACCTCTTCCTGCTGGTCGTCCTGGCGGCGCTCTGGGGGCTGGTCACCGGGTTCCTCGGCAGCCTGCTGGCCCGGCACGTACGCCATCGTCCGGGCGACGTGAAGGACGCGACGGCGGACTGAGACGGGCAGGGGGCGGTCGTGGCCGCGAGGTGACGGGCGGTGAACGTCAGCCGGGGCGGGCCGGGAACACCGGCGCGGCCCAGCCCGGTGGTGGCGGCGGAGCCGCGGTCCGCTGCCGCCGGCCGTCCGCCTCCGCGCCGCCACCCGAGTTCACCCGGGTGGCGGCATGCTCGGCCGGCGGACTCCCCGCCGTCCCCGGCCGGCCGCTCCGGCCGGCGGTCCGCAGCGCCGTGACGAACCCCCGGCAGGTCTCGTAACGGTTCTCGGGGGCCTTGGCCAGGGCCTTGCCCAGCACCGCGTCGACGGCCTGCGGCAGGCCCGGCCGCAGCTCGGACAGGCCCGGCGGCGAGTCGTACTGGTGCGCCCAGAGCAGGGCCATGTCGTCGTCGCGGCGGAACGGCGGCGCCCCGGTCAGCATCTCGAAGACCACACAGCCCAGGCTGTAGACGTCGCACCGGCCGTCCACCGGCCGGCCCGAGATCTGCTCGGGCGCCACGTAGTCCAGCGTGCCCACGAACTGCCCGACGCTGGTGAAGCCGGTCAGCGACAGCGACTTCTTCGTCAGGCCGAAGTCCGTCAGATAGGCGTGCTCGGGACGGTCGCTGTCGGTGCCTTCGGCCAACAGGATGTTGCCGGGCTTGACGTCCCGGTGCACGAGGTCGTGCGCGTGCGCGGCGTCCAGCGCCGAGGCCACTTGCAGGGCCACCCGGCAGGTGGCCTCGAGGGACAGCGTCCCTTCGCGGTCGAGCAGCGCCCGCAGGTCCCTGCCCTCGACGTACCGCATGGCGATGTAGAGCACGCCGTCCGTCTCACCGGCCTCGAAGATCGGCACGATGTGCGGATGGTCGATGGCCGCCGCCACCCGTGACTCATGGGCGAAGCGCTTGCGGAAGTTGTCGTTGCGGGCGAGTTCCGGCGCCAGCACCTTCACGGCCACGGTCCGGCCGAGCCGCAGGTCCCGCGCCCGGTAGACGACCGCCATACCGCCCCGGCCGATCTCGTCCTCCAGCTGGTACTCCGCGATCCGGTGCCCGCGCAGTCCGGAGTCGGGTGAGGGGTCCCGGCTGGTCACCGGGGCTCACCGAACCGCGTCGGCGGATGGTCGGCCGACGGGACGACACGGGTCTTCCCGGCGGCCGGGGGCCCATCGGCGAACCTCGTCTTCTCGGCGACCCGGGTCTCGTCGGCGCCGGCGGCCGCCTCTTCAGGAGGTACGGCCCCGCCGCCTCTGTCCGCGTTCCCGTCGCCACCCCCGGCCGACGGCCGTTGCGAGGCGGCGAACGTCCGCAGCGACACCCCGTCGCAGTAGCACCACCGCTCGTGGCGCTGGTCGTAGAGCCAGACCGCTTCGCCGTCCACGACCACACCGACCCGCATGCCGCGCGTGCGCTCCCGGAACTCCTCGCCGTCCAGCTGCCCGGCGCCCAGTTCCTCGACCAGCCGCCGGTAGCGGCCCACCTCGGCCTCGACGGTGGCCAGCAGCGGCCGGGGGTCGGCGGTCCGGGCGGACGGCTGCCCGGCGGCGGGCGGTCCGTGCGGGACCGACAGCAGCAGCCGGCCGTCCACCCACGCCGACCACCCGTTGGAGCACAGCGCCAGCGCCCAGTCCCCCCGGCGGTCGACGACCTGGACGGGCAGCAGCGGGTCCAGCGGGCCGCTCGGCTGCGTCGCGTCCGGTGCCGACCAGGTCATCAGGCCTTCCGGCGGGACGACATGGGTGGGAAGGAAGTCGGGAGCGACAGTCACGGGCAGCTCCTCGGGGCACGGGTACGGGTACGGGTACGGGTGGGGATGGCAGACGAAAGCGCGGGGCGTTCGGCGCTACTTCCGCATGATCGCGGGTTCGTGCCGCCGCAGTAGCCTGGCGACCAGGAACCCCAGCACCGCCGAGAGGACGACCAGCATGCCCATGTTCAGCAGCCAGACCCCGGGCGAGTGCCGGAACAGCGGGTCCGAGGTGAGTTCCTGCGGCACGATCCGGTGCAGGCCCACCGTGCCCGCCATGGCGCCCAGCGCCCAGCGGGACGGCACCAGCCAGGACAGCTGCTCCAGCCCCGGCACGCCGTTCAGCTTCAGCAGCGCACCGCAGAACACGACCTGCACGATCGCGAGGAGGACCAGCAGCGGCATGGTGACCTCCTCCTTCCGCACGAGCGCGGACACGAACAGGCCCAGCATCATCGCGGTGAAGGCCAGCAACGCCACGGCGAGGGTGATTTCGAGGAGTGGTGGCAGGAACACCCCTTTCCCTCCAGGGGCGTTCAGATCCACGCCGAACAGCCCCACCATGGTGAGCACCACGGCCTGCACCACCGTGATCGTCCCGAGCACCACCACCTTCGACATCAGATACGCGGACCGGGACAGCCCGACGGCCCGTTCCCGCTGGTAGATCACCCGCTCCTTGACGAGCTCGCGTACGGCGTTCGCGGCGCCGGTCAGCACGGCTCCGACGCACAGGATCAGCAGCCCGTTCAACGCCGTCTCCTGGGTGAGCTTGCTGCCGGCCAGGGCGTGCGCCATCGCGCCCATCACGAACGGCAGGGCCACCATGATGATCAGGAACGTCCGGTCGGCCGTCAGCGCGGCCGCGTACCGCCGGACCAGCGTGCGCAGTTGCGCGCCCCAGCTCTGCGGCTTCGGCGGGGCGACCGGGACCCGCGCGGGCCCGGGGACGTGCTGCGGCTGCCGGGACTCCGTCGAGATGTACTGCCGGTGCAGCGGCGAGGCGCGGTACAGGCCCGACCAGTCGCGCTCCCCGTCGTTCTCGAACGCCTCGAAGGCCTCCGGCCACTGTTCGAACCCGAAGTACGCCAACGCGTCCTCCGGCGGCCCGTAGTACGCGATCTTCCCGCCCGGCGCGAGCACCAGCAGCCGGTCGCAGACGTCCAGGCTCAGCACGCTGTGCGTGACGACGATGACCGTGCGGCCGTCGTCCGCCAGGCCGCGCAGCATGTGCATCACCGAGCGGTCCATGCCCGGGTCGAGACCGGACGTCGGCTCGTCGAGGAAGAGCAGGGACGGCTTCGTCAGCAGCTCCAGCGCCACGCTCACCCGCTTGCGCTGGCCGCCGGAGAGGCTGTGGATGGGCTGGCCGACCCGCTGGCCGAGTCCCAGCTCCTGGATCACCTCGTCGACCCGCGCCTGCCGCTCCGCCTTGACGGTGTCCTCGGGGAAGCGCAGTTCCGCCGCGTAGCCGAGGGCCCGCCGCACGGTCAGCTGCGAGTGCAGGATGTCGTCCTGCGGTACGAGGCCGATGCGCTGGCGCAGCTCGGCGTAGTCCCGGTACAGGTCCCGGCCGTCGTAGAGGACGGTGCCCTCGTCCGCGGGGCGCTGCCCGGTCAGCGCGTTGAGCAGCGTCGACTTGCCCGCGCCGCTCGGGCCGACCACCGCCAGCAGGCACTTCTCGCCGACCGGGAAGGAGATCCCGTCCAGCAGCGTCCGGTGGCCCTTGTCGATCCGTACCGCCAGGTCCTGCACGTCGAGCGACACCTCGCCGGTGTCGACGAACTCCTGGAGTTCGTCGCCGACGAGGCAGAAGGCGGAGTGACCGATGCCGACGATGTCGCCGGGGATCACCGGGGCGCGGGCCACCGGCTGGCCGTTGAGGTAGGTGCCGTTGTGGCTGCCCAGGTCGACGATCTCGTAGCCGTCAGGACCCGCCCGCAGCTCGGCGTGCCGGCGCGAGACCACCAGCTCGTCGATCACCAGGTCGCTGTCGGGAGCGCGGCCGATCCGCACCGTGCGGGCCGTCGAGGGCAGCGGCCGCACGGTACTCGGCCGGCGGAACGTCCGGGTGGCGGCGGGATGCGAGACGGACGACGGCCGCCGGACCTCCGCCGGGTGCACCACCGCCGGTCTGCTGAGGACCGCCAGCGGTCCGTCGTCCGCGTCACCGAACCGGATCACGCTGCCGGGGCCGACCGAGGACAGCCGCACCCGCTGTCCGTCGGCGTACGTGCCGTTGGTGCTGTGGTCGTCCTCCAGCATCCAGTGGCCGACGGCGGGCCGGAGGACCGCGTGGTGCCAGGAGACCCGGTCGTCGCTCAGCACGACGTCGCTCTGCGGATCGCGCCCGATACGGTAGGACCTGCTCGGTTCCATCACCTGAGAGTCGCCGTCAGCTTCGACGACGAGCTCGGGTGCGATGGGAGTGACCGGTCGGTCTTCCATGGTCAAATTTTACGGCGGGGAGCCGGGCCCCGCCCGTCGGCAGGTGCCCGTCGGCAGACGGCCGTCACCGGGCCGCGCCGGTGATCACCGAGGGATCACCAGCCGATCACCTTCGGATCACCGGCCATGGGGTGGCATCGGAGGCCGGCTACCGCTGCGTATCCTCGGTTGCCGGGGCGAAGCGGATCGTGGAGGTATGAGGTGGAATTCCGGCTGCTCGGATCCGTCGCCGTGGTCACGGAGAACGGGGACGTGGCGCTGGGGCCCGCCAAACGCTCCAGCCTGCTGGCCATGATGCTGTTGCGGCCCAATACCCCGGTGAACGTCAGCCAGCTGATCGGCGCCCTCTGGGAGGACGAGCCGCCCGCCCACGCCAAGACCGTCCTGCAGGGCCATGTCTCACGGCTGCGGGCGGTGCTCGCCGAGCACGGAGCGTCGGCGTACGGGGTCGAGCTCGCCACGCAGGGGACGGCGTACACCCTGCACCTGCCGGAATCCCTGGTGGACGCCCATCGCTTCGAAGAGCTCGTCGCGCTCGCCGGGGTGCAGCGGCGGCCCGCCGACGCCGTGCGGATGCTGCGGGAGGCGCTCTCCTTCTGGCAGGGACCCGCGCTCACCGGGACCGTGCAGAGCCGGCCGCTGGAGGCGGCGGCCGGCGGGCTGGAGGAGCGGCGGCTGGCCTCGGTGGAGGCGCTCGCCGACGCGTACGGGCAGCTCGGCGAGCACGGCCGGGCCGCCGCCGTGCTCCGCACCGAAGCCGTCGCGCACCCGCTGCGGGAGACCCTGGCGGCCGCGCTGATGCTGGCGCTGGGCCGCTCGGGGCGCCAGTCGGACCGATCGGCTGGTACCACCGCACCCGGCGGCTGCTCGCCGAGGAGCTCGGCGTTGACCCCGGCGAGGCGCTCGGCGAGGCGTACGCGACGCTCCTGCGTTCCGCGGAACCCATGCCGGCCCAGCGCCCCGCCCTCCACACCGCGGTCGCGGTCCCCGAGCAGCTGCCACGGCCGCCGCGCGGATTCACCGGACGGGGCGCCGAACTGGCGTCGCTCGCCCGGGCCGTCGATGCCGGGGACGCGCCCGTCTGCCTGGTCACCGGGCCCGCCGGCGTCGGCAAGACCGCCTTCGCCGTGCACTGGGCGTACGACCGGCGCGCCGACTTCCCGGACGGACGGCTCTTCGCCGACCTGCGCGGCTTCAGCGACACCCCGGCGCCCGAAGCCGGCGCCGTACTGCGGGAGTTCCTCCTGGCACTCGGTACCCCGGCGCAGCGGATACCGGAGACCGCCGACGCGATGGGCGCAATGTTCCGCTCCCTCACCGCGGACAGCCGGCTCCTCGTCGTCCTCGACAACGCGCGCTCCTCCGAGCAGGTCCGGCCGCTGCTCCCCGGCGGTGACCGCTGCACGACGCTGGTCACCAGCCGAGACCGGCTCGGCGGCCTCATCGCCTCCGACGCGGCCCGGCCGGTACCTCTCGGACACCTTCCGCCGGCCGACTCGGTGGCGCTGCTCCGCAGCGTGCTGGGCGCGGATCGGGTCGCCGCCGAGCCCGGCGCCGCCGCGCGGCTGGCCGGACTCTGCGACGGGCTGCCGCTCGCCCTGCGGGTGACGGCGGCACGGCTGGCCGAGCGGCCGCAGTGGACGCTCGACGCGATGGTCGGCGAACTGGCCGACGAACAGGGCTGTCTGGCCCTGCTGAACATCGAGGACACCGGGGTCTCGGCCGCACTGCGGCTGACGCTGCAGCAACTGCCCGAGCCGGCCGCCCGGATGTTCCGCGCGCTCGGCCTGCACACCGGGTCCGACCTGGACCGTTTCGCGGCGGGCGCGCTCGCCGGGATGTCCCCCGCACAGGCCTCCGCCGACCTGGACCGGCTCGCCGCGGCCCATCTGCTCACCGAGACCGTCCCCGGCCGCTGGACGCCGCACGACCTGGTCCGCCTCTACGCCCGCCATCTCGCCCCGCAGGCGGACCCTCAGGGCCTGCACCGCCTCATCGACCACTACCTCTACACAGGGCTCGCGGCGGACGCCGCCGCCGAACCCGGTTCCCAGCCCTGCTACTCGCTGCCCCCGGACTTCCGACGGCCCCCGGCGACCAGGGAGTTCGAGGACCGTGCGGCGGCGCTGGCCTGGTACGAGGCGGAGCGTCCGGCATTGGAGGGCGCGGTCGCCGCGGCCGTCGCGATGGGCCTGCACGACCGGGCCTGGCGGCTCGCCGTCGTGCAGTGGCCGCTGATGCTGTGGCGGATCAGGGACGGCTGGGTGCCGCTCCTCCGGACCGGGCTCGACTCGGCGGAGCACGTGGGCGACCTGGACGCGCAGTCGCGGGTGCGGGCACTGCTCGGCTGGGTGCTGCACGAGGAGGGCCGGGACGCCGAGGCGCTCGTCCAGCTGGAGCAGGCGCCCGAACTGGCCGCACGGGCGGGCGACGCGATCAGCGAGGCGGTGGCCTACGTCAACCTCGGGGCCGTCCTGGACTCCACCGGTGACCACGTCCGGGCGGGGCAGCTGATGACCCACGCGGTCACGCTCGCCGCACGGACCGGCCATCCCCCCACCCAGGTGCTGACTCTCCAGCATCTGGCGAGGCACTGCCTCACCACGGAGGCGTACGAGGAGGCGCTCGCGCACACGCTGTCCGCGGCGGAACTGGTCTCCCCCGACGCGGTGGTCGGCCGGGCGATGCTGCAGATCGTCCGGGGCGAGGCGCTGGCCGCCCTCGGCCGTCCCGACGAGGCCGCTGACCAGCTGAAAGGGGCTGCGGCAGCAGCCGAAGCGGCCGGGTTCACGGAGGGCTCGGCACGGGCCGCGGAACTGCTCTCACGGCTGTCAGCCGATCGTTAGCGGTACGTAAGCGGGACGGCAGCGCGCCACCGGAAGGTTGTATTCAGCACCGAATGCGTGCGCCGACCATCCATTACGGGGAGATCCACCGTGCGTATCCACCGCAAGAACACCATCGCCGCCGCCGTTGTCGTCGCCGCACTCTCGCTGGGCCTGACCGCCTGCGGCGGCAGCGACACCGACGCGAAGGCCGCGGGGACCCCGAACGCTTCGCAGACCCCCTCGGACACCGCGTCGAAGCCGGCGGCCGGCACGGCGGGCACCGGGGCGACGGCGGACCCCGCCGCGTCCAAGAGCAAGACGGGCTCCACTTCCGGCACCGGCGGTAAGAACTCGACCGGCTCGACGGACACGTCCAAGGTCCCCGCCTGCGGCTACAAGGACGTGAAGATCACGATGGCGAAGGCGGACGAGACGCCCACCGAGCACATCGTCCTGACCGCCCTCAACACCTCCGGCCGCTCCTGCCGCCTCCTCCAGTACCCGCTGATCGCCTTCGGCGACATCCAGACCGCCAAGGACATCCCGGCCGTCGCGAAGAGCAAGCCCGCGACCCCGATCGTCCTGAAGTCCGGCGAGCCGGCCTACGCGAACGTCCGCGTCGGCCTGGGCGGCGTGCACGAGAACAACAAGGTCGTCACCACCTTCAACGTCAACCTCTTCGCCGCCAACGGCCCCGCCGAAGGCAGCCGCGTCGTCACCGCCCCCTCGGGCGGCCTCTCCGTCGACGAGTCCGCCGCGAAGACCGGCTACTGGACGTACGAGCTCCGCAACGGCGCCGACGAGTTCTGAGCGCCGCGTGCGAGCGCTACGGACCATCAGGTCGACCGGATTCGACGTCTGATTCCCGCCGGACCCCGCGGCGGCAACGGCGCAAGCTCAAGGCATGTCATCTCGCTTTGATTCCAAGGTAATTGTCGTCACCGGGGGAAACTCCGGAATGGGAAGGGCCGTCGCGGAACGCGTCGCGTCCGAAGGGGCCGCTGTGGTGATTGCCGCGCGGCGGAAGGATGTCGGGGAGGAAGTCGCCGCGGGGATTCGCGCCGCCGGTGGGCGGGCGGTGTTCGTGGGGGCCGATGTCACCGTTGAGGAGGAGGCCGCCCGCGTGGTGGAGGTCGCGGTGGCGGAATTCGGGCGGCTGGACGGGGCTTTCAACAATGTCGGCGGGGTGAATGCGTTCGGGCCGGTGCAGTCGATCGACGCCGACGGCTGGCAGGCGGATATCGCGCACAATCTGTCGACCGTGTTCTACGGCCTCAAGTACCAGATTCCGGCGATTGTCGCGGCCGGTGGTGGCGCGATCGTCAACAACGCGTCCAATCTCGGCGTCGTGGGAATGGCCGGGGTCTCGCCGTACGTGGCGGCGAAGCACGGGGTCGTCGGGCTGACGCGGGCGGCGGCGCTGGAGACCGCCGAGCAGGGGGTGCGGGTCAACGCGCTGGTGACCGGGGGAGTGGACACTCCGCTGTTCCGGGCCACGATGGGCGCGACACCGGAGGCGGTGGCGGCGATCGCCGCGATGCACCCGATGGGGCGGATCGCGCTCCCTGAGGAGATCGCCGCGTTCACCGCGTTCCTGCTGAGCGACGAGGCGGCGTTCATCACCGGCGCCGCACTGGCGGTCGACGGCGGCTTCACGGCCCGCTGAGGGCCGCCCCCGGGGGCATCACGGCCGCAGGGTCAGTTCGAACCAGACGGTGCGACCGGCCGGACCGCCCGTGATGCCCCAGTCGGCGGCGAGGACCTCGACGAGGCCGAGGCCGCGGCCGCCCTCCCCGTTGCCGTGCAGCACCCGCGGGACCTCGCGGCTGCCCTGGTCGTGGACGGCGATGCGCACGGTGCCCGCGGGGAAGCCCAGTTCGACGGTGAAGCCGCCGAGCGGATCCCCCGACCTGGTGTGCAGGATCGCGTTGCTCGCCAGTTCGCTCACCAGGAGCACGGCGTCGTCGATGACGTGGCGGTAGCCCGGGTCCGCGAGGAACTGGGTGACGTAGCGGCGGGCGGTGGAGACATGGGCCGGGGTTCCGGGGAAGGTCCGGAAGGCCGTCCCCGGCGGGCTCGGAGCCGGGGCAGGGACCTGCGCGGGGATCGCGGCCGGGACCGGGCCGGAAGGGGCCGTAGGGGCCGCTAAGACGGGGACGGCGGCAGGGAGCGCGTTCCGCCCGAATGCGCCTGGCTGCTGCTTCATGAGCGGTCCTCTTCCTGTGGGACCACCCGCAGCGCGAGCAGCGTCAGATCGTCCTGCGGGGAGCCGCCGGCGAATTCCATGACCTGTTGCTCCACCGCGCTCACCACCGCCTCCGCGGACAGGCCGCGGGTCCCGGCCAGGGCCGTGAGCAGCCGGTCGTCGTCGAAGAACGACCGGTTACGGTCGCGGGCCTCGGTGACGCCGTCCGAATACATCAGCAGGACGTCCCCGCCCCTCAGGACGAGTTCCTCGACCTCGGCCTCCGGGGATGGGCACAGCCCGAGCGGCCGGCCGCCGCCCCGGGCGAACCCGACCGTGCCGTCGGCCCGCAGTACCGCGGCGGGCAGATGCCCGGCGCTGGCCAGCCGCACCCGGGCCAGACCCCGCTCCACCCGGACCTGGGCGACGACGGCGGTCACGAACCGGTCGGTCGGATGCTGCACGGCCATCGCGTGGTTGACCTTCTCCAGCACCACGTCCGGGCGCTCCTCCCAGACGCTCAGGGTGCGGATGCCGTGCCGCACCGCGGCCGTGACGGACGCGGCCTCGACGCCCTTGCCGCAGACATCGCCGACGACCAGGCCCCAGCCGCCGAGGGTGGCGAACGCGTCGTAGAAATCGCCGCCCACCTGCGGGCCGTCGCCCGGCGGCCGGTACAGGCCGGCCACCTCGGTGAACGGGATCTCCGGCAGCTCGGACGGGAGCAGGCTGAACTGGAGCACCTGCGCGGCGTTCTCCTGGCGGCGGTGGTCCCGTTCGGCGAGCAGCGCCATCGCGAGGTGCTGGCCCAGCTCCTCCAGCAGACCGAGATCGGGGAGGGTGAAGCCGTGGGACCCGCCGCGGCGCAGCAGGACCAGCGCGCCCAGCGTCTCGGGACCGCTGCCCAGCGGTACGCCCAGGACCGGGCCCAGGGGGCGCGGAGTGACGCTGTCGACGGGGGGCGCCGGTTCGAGCAGGGCGGCGCCGGAGGCGATGACGGCACGGGCCACGCGCTGCGCCGTGGCCGTCGCCGCCTCGCGGCCGGCCCGGGTCCCGGGCCGCGGACCGGGGGCCGGGCGGGCGTAGGGCGGCGCGTCCGCGGGCATCGCGGCGACCTGGTGCGGGGTCCCGGCGCGTACGAGGAAGAAGATGACCCGGGCGGAGAACTCGTTCGCCAGCAGGGTCGCGGCCCGTTCGAGCAGACCGGGCCCCGGCCGCAGCGGTTCGCCGACCAGCAGCCGCGTCATCCTGCAGACGACGTCCAGCCGCCGTACGCCCATGGCGACTTCGTCCCGCTGGGTCGCCGTGTCCGGGCTCCGGTCGCGGATGCTCGTGCGGTTCGAGGTGGCGATCGCACGATGGACGGTGCCGGCGGCGACGTGGTCCGTGCGCGCGGCATCGTCGCGGGGAAGGCGGGGGTCGTGGGCGTCCGGGGATTCGGCGGAGTCCGGGGACAGGACGACGGCGGAGATCAGCTGCCGGGCGCCCGGCGGGGTCCGCAACTGGGCCAGTTGGATCCGCACCGCGCTCGTTCCGTCGGTGCTGGTGAGCAGCAGGGGCAGCGGTCCGGGCCGGGCGCCGCGCTGCGCGGCACCGAGCGCCGACCGGAAGACCCGGCGGTACCCCGCCTGGACCCGCGCCGCCAGCGGCTGCCCGGTCAGCTGCTCGCCGGTGCTGCCGAGCAGCCGGGCCGCCTCGTCGTTGGCGCGGTGGATGGCGCCTTCGGGGCTGAGCAGGAACACCGGGACGGGGAGTTCGCGGAAGGTGGTGTTGAGCATCTGCCACTCGCGGTCGGCGCCCTCGACGCGCTGGGCGATCCGTTCGCCGTGCGCGTGCAGCTCCTCCATGCAGGTCCGCAACTCGTCCTCGGCGACTTCCAGTTCGACGAGTGCCAGGTCGAGTGCGCCGAGGATGTCCGCGGGGCGGCCGTCGCGGCGCCCGCGCAGATCGGAGATCCGCTCGCTGAGCGCGCTCAGTTCCTGATGGAACTCGGCCAGGTCCCAGGATCCTGGACCGTGGGCAGCCGGCATCACTCCGCTGTTCCGGGGCTGGACAGAAGCGCCCCCGGGCCCGGTGCGCGCTGGGTGAGCTGTCATTAACTCAACGTAACGCAACCCGTATCGGACTCGGGCAGAATCGCTGAGCGGCTTGACGTGTTGAGGTGGAACCGGTATTGCGGAACGCCGCCCGGTCCGCCGCCGGTGAGGGCGGTGGACCGGGCGGCGCTACCGGTCGGATCAGCGGTTCAGTTGCTCAGTTGCTCAGTTGCTCAGCGGTTCAGCGGTTCAGCGGTTCAGCAGTCCCCGCGGTTCAGCGGTGGCCGAGGCCGCGGTCGATGGCGGCGATCAGTTCACCGTCGGCGGTGTCGCCGTCCAGGGACCAGACCATGGCGCCGCCCAGTCCGTGGTCGCGGATCCAGGACGTCTTCGCCTTGAGGACCTGGGGGTCGTCGTAGGTCCAGAAGTTGGTGCCGTCGTAGAGCCACGCGAAGCCGTTACGGGTGTCGCGGTACACGTGGTAAGTGCCCGAGGCCGCAAGGGCCTTGAGGGCGTGGTAGTCCTCGTTGCCGGGCTGCCAGGTGGCGGGGGCCGGGCCGGTGGACGGTTGGTAGAGGCCGTGCGTGCCGCCGTCGGGGACGCCGGTCCAGCCCTGGCCGTAGAAGGGCACGCCGAGGACGAGCTGCCGGGCGGGCGCGCCGCGCTTCAGCCAGTCGCCGACGGCCTGCGCGTCACTGAACTCGTTCGGAACAGGGGAGTTCCGGGGAGTGGTGAGCGCCGACTGCTGGTTGGTGGTGGCCTCGTAGGGCCCGTGGAAGTCGTAGCCCTGGACGGTGCCGAAGTCCAGGTAGTTGAAGATCTTGCGGGCCTCGAAGCCGGCGTCGATCTTGGCCGGGGCGGCCGGGAGGAACGCCGACAGGTCGTAGTGCCGGTGCGTCCGGCGGCCGTACGCGTCGAGCTGGCGGCGGAACTCGGCGGTGAGCGCCGTGAAGTTCTTCTTGTCCTCGGGGCGGTAGACGGTGCCGGTGTTGCCGGCCGAACCCGGCCACTCCCAGTCGATGTCGATGCCGTCGAACAGGCCCGCGGCGGACCCGGGGCCGCCCTTGCCGTCGAGCAGTGGCAGGTTGCCCTTGATGAAGACGTCGATGCAGGACGCGACGAAGGCGCTCCGCGAGGCGGGCGTGAGCGCCGCGTCGGAGAAGTTCGTGGACCAGCCCCAGCCGCCGATCGAGATCATCGTCCTGAGGCGCGGGTTGGCCTTCTTGAGCTCGCGCAGTTGGTTGAAGTTGCCCGCCAGCGGCTGCTCCGCGGTGTCGGCGGTGCCGTCCACGGAACTCGCGGCGTCGAGCGGGCGCTGGTAGTCGGCCCAGGCGTCGCCCTGGCCGGGCACGTTCGCCTCGAAGCACTTGCCGTCGGTGCCGATGTTGGCGAAGGCGTAGTTGAGGTGGGTCAGCTTGGCGGCGGTACCGCTGGTCTGCAGATTCTTGACCTGGTAGTTGCGGCCGTAGATGCCCCACTGGGTGAAGTAGCCGACCCGCTTGTACTCCGGGCCTTGGTGATGCCCGGGCTGGTGCGCGCTGGCGGCGGTGGTGAGCGCGGGCAGCCCCACCACCAGGGACAAGGAGCAGGCGGCGACGGCCAGCCTGCCGAGAAATCTTCGACGCATGGGGCTCTTTCCTGTGCGTGAGCCGGGAATGTAGCCGTGCTGTGCGGGGAGCGCTGTGCGGGAGTGCTGTGCCGGGACATGCGGAGATGTGCAGAACAGGAAAGTATTGGCCTAGACCAATACGGTCAAGGGGGTACGGCAAGGTTCCGGGGAGTCCGTAGGATCCCCGGGTGGACATACCGCCGCCCCATCCGCCGTCAGAAGACCAGCCCCAGCCGCAGCCCGAGGACCAGCCCCGGCCGCCGCAGGACGATGAGCCGCAGCCGGAAGACGCACCGCCGCCGGCGAACGACGGGCCGAGCCTGGTGAAGTCGGCCGAGCCGACCGCGTCCGAGCCGACCGCGTCCGAGCCGACCACGCCTGAGTGGGCCGCGCCCACCGGGCCCGCGCCGGACCCGACCGCCTCGAGCCTGCCGTCGTACCCGCAGCCCCCGGCCGGGCCGCAGCCGCCGTACGGTCAGGCGCCGCACGGCCAGCCGCCGTTCCCGCCGCCGGGTCCGTACGGGCAGCCTCCGTACGGTCAGCCGCCCTACGCCCAGGGCCCGTACCCGCCGCCCCCGTACCAGCAGTACTGGTACCCGCCGCCGCCCCCGCAGTCGATGAACGGCATGGCCATCGCGTCCTTCGTGCTGGCCGTGAGCTGCATCCCCGTGTTCGGGGTGGTGTTCGGGATCGTCGCGCTCGCCCAGATCCGCAAGCGGGGGCAGCAGGGCAAGGCGCTGGCCATCTCGGGCATCGCGGTCTCCGGCGTGGCGACGCTCTTCCTCGCGGTGGTGATCACCCTCGGGGTGGTCGGCGCCCTGAACAGCGGCACGCGCACGGACGACCTGCGGACGGGCCAGTGCTTCAACCTGCACGGTGATTCGCTCAGCGAATCCAGCGGCGAGTCCAAGGGTGTCGACGTGGTGCCGTGCGCCGAGGAGCACGACGCGGAGACCTTCGGCGTCACCTCCCTCTCGGACGCGTCCTCGGACTACCCCGGCGACGACGCGGTGCAGACGATGGCCGACACCAAGTGCAATGTGCTCGCGGAGGACTACCTCGACGGCTCCGGCCGGTCGGTCGACTCGCTCAGCATCTACTACTCGCTGCCGCGCGAGAGCGGTTGGTCCAACGGCGACCGCAGGGTGACCTGCTTCTTCGGCGACGGCGGCCGGAAGATGACCGGCTCGGTCAAGGCGTCCTCGGGGGACTCGGGAACCAACGCGTAAACCTTTGGGCATGGCTTGCGGTCAACCACCCAGGGTTGTCAAGCTGTCGCAGATAGTCAACCTGAGGGAGGGGCACCGTGCCTTTCGGTGAGCAGCCCGCATATCTTCGTGTGGCCGACGACCTGCGCCAGAAGATCCTCGACGGGACGCTCGCGCCGCACACCCGGCTGCCCTCCCAGGCGCGCATCCGTACCGAGTACGGGGTGTCCGACACCGTCGCGCTGGAGGCCCGCAAGGTGCTGATGGCCGAGGGGTTCGTCGAGGGACGCTCCGGCTCGGGGACCTATGTGCGCGAGCGTGCGGAACCGCGCCGCATCATCCGCTCGGGCTACCGCCCGGCGAGCCCGCCCAGCCCGTTCCGCCAGGAGCAGGGCGACGAGGGCGTGAAGGGCACCTGGGAGTCGAGCAGCAACCAGGACCTGGCGACGCAGCCGGTGGCCGAGCGGCTGCGGATCGAGCCGGGGGACCGCGTCATGCGTACGCGTTACCTCTACCGGACCGACGGCGAGCCGATGATGCTCGCGACCTCATGGGAGCCGCTGGCCGTCACCGGCCGCACCCCGGTGATGCTGCCGGAGGAGGGGCCGCTCGGTGGGCAGGGCGTCGTCGAGCGGATGGCGGGCATCGAGTTCGTGGTCGACAACATGGTCGAGGAGGTCGGCGCGCGGCCCGGTCTCGCGGACGAGACGGCGGCGCTCGGCGGAGTGCCCGGCCACATCGTGATGGAGGTCAGGCGGACGTACTACGCGTCCGGCCGTCCGGTGGAGACCGCGGACATCATCGTGCCGGCCGAGCGGTACCGCGTTGCATACCACCTGCCGGTGAAGTGACCGGTGAAGTGATCGATAGCCGGACATCGGGGTCCGGGCCTGTCATGCGGACGTAACGCGAGGCCGACGGCCTTAACCGGCGGGCAATCGAGCTCCGCCACCACTTGTCATGTCCGGAACCTACTTTGCGGCGATGACGGACACCGCGACACCCACGGACAAGGCGGTACCCGAGGCGCCGGCAGTGCCCGGCACCCCCGAGCCGCCCGGCGCACCTGGCGCACTCGGCGCGCCCAAGAGGAACTACGCCAAGCTCGCGGCCGACGAGAGCCGTGAGGACTACTCGCTGCGCTACGCGCCGCACTCCTTCCGCCGCTGGTCGCCGACGATGGTGGCGTCCACCGCCCTCGGCGGGATCGCCTATCTCGCGGACTTCGCGATCGGCGCGTCGATCGTCTTCACCTACGGCTTCACCAGCGGACTCGCCTCGATCCTGTGCGCCGCGGCGATCATCTTCCTCACCGGCATCCCCATCGCCCGCGCCTGCGCCACCTACGGCCTGGACATGGACCTCGTCACGCGCGGTGCGGGCTTCGGCTACTTCGGCTCCACCCTCACCTCGCTGATCTACGCGAGCTTCACGTTCATCTTCTTCGCGCTCGAAGGCTCGATCATGGCGCAGGCGCTGCACTCGGCCCTGCACATCCCGGTGGCGGTCGGCTATCTGATCACCACGCTCATCGTCATCCCGTTCGTCTTCCGGGGGATGGGCGCGCTCGCCAGGCTCCAGGCGTGGACACAGCCGGTCTGGCTGATCGGCCTGGTGCTGCCGTTCCTCGTCCTGGCCTTCCAGTCGCCCGACTCCTGGGGCGCGTTCGGGTCCTTCGGCGGCACCGAGGGGGCGGGCTCCGGCTTCCACTGGCTCGGCTTCGGACTCGGTACGGGCGTGGCGCTCTCGCTCATCGCGCAGATCGGCGAACAGGCCGACTACCTGCGGTTCATGCCCGCCAAGACCGAGCAGAACAAGCGCCGTTGGAACCTCGCGGTGCTCGCCGCCGGGCCCGGCTGGGTGATCATCGGCGCGGCCAAGCAGCTGGGCGGCGCGTTCCTCGCCTTCTGCGCGCTCGCGGCCGTCGGCAAGACGCACGCGCTGGAGCCGATCGCGCCGCAGATCGAGGCGCTCAAGCCCTGGCTGGGGTCGGTGGCGCTGCCCGCGGCCGCGGTCTTCGTCGTGGTCTCACAGATCAAGATCAACACGACCAATGCCTACAGCGGGTCGCTGTCCTGGTCGAACTTCTTCTCCCGGATCACCCACAAGCACCCGGGCCGTGTCTGGTACATCTTCCTGAACCTCGGCATCGCGCTGACGCTGATGGAGATGAACATGTTCTCCATGCTCGGCAAGTTGCTGGGCTTCTACTCCAACGTCGGCATCGCGTGGATCGCGGCGGTCACCGCCGACCTCGTCATCAACAAGCCGCTCGGGCTGAGCCCGAAGTACATCGAGTTCAAGCGCGCCTATCTGCACGCGGTGAACCCGGCCGGCTTCGGCGCGATGGCCATCGCCTCCACGGTCTCGATCCTCGCTTTCTTCGGTCTCTTCGGCGAGTACGCGGAGGCGTTCAGCACCTTCATCGCCCTCGGGCTCGCCATGACCCTCAGCCCCCTGCTGGCCTGGGCGACCAAAGGCCGCTACTACCTGGCCCGGCCGAATCCGGTCAATGGTCCGGGGGTTGAAGTAGCGGATGTGACGGCCACCCACACCTGCACGGTGTGCGCGACCGCGTACGAACTGCCGGACGTCGCCGACTGTCCCGTCCAGTCGGGGCCGATCTGCTCGCTGTGCTGCAGTCTCGACGCCGGGTGCGGTGATGTCTGCAAGGACGCCGACGGCGGCGGCGGACCGGTGCTGATGCCGCTGCCCACCGTTCGAACCAGCTGATCCAGTCGTACAGTTGGCCGAATCGGTACCTCTTCCTGGCAACTCGTCCCCGAGCCGTGAAGCTCGGGCGTAGTGTCGGGCATATGCGGATTGCCGTTTCCTCGGACATGGATGAACCGGTGGCGCGGCTGGTCGTCGACGAGCTGCGCCCCCGCGGCCACACCGTGCTCGCCTTCGGGGCGCTGCGGGCCGGAGATCGTAAGGACTGGGCGTGGTGCGCCGAGGCGGCCGCGCGGGAAGTGGCGGCCGGGCGTACCGAGCAGGCCGTGGTCTGCTGCTGGACGGGTACGGGTGTGTCCATCGCCGCCAACAAGGTGGCGGGCGTGCGCGCCGCCCTGTGCGGTGACGCCTACACGGCGCGTGGCGCGCGCAAATGGAACGACGCGAACGTGCTGGCCCTCAGCCTGCGGCTGACCAGCGGGGCGCTGCTCTCCGAGATCCTGGACGGGTGGTTCGACGCGGTCCCGAGCGGCCACGCGGACGTCCAGGCCAACATCGAGCACGTCGATTCCATCGGGGTTCCCGACGGGGTCTCGGACGGGGGCTCCGGCGGGGTTTCCGACGCTGCGTCCGACGCTGCGCCCGATGAGGCTGACGACGGGGCTCCGGTCGGGGAGACGGTCCGATGACCGAGCTCCCGTGGGTCGTCGTACGCCAGGACGACAACGGCAACCGCTACCGCGTCGGCCGCTACGCGACGCGTGAGGAGGCCGAACGCGTCTCCGACATGCTGGACGCGCGCGGCCACAAGCAGCTCTATCTCGTCGAGCGGATCGACCGCCAGGCGTCGTAGGGTTCCGCGCATGACATTGCGCGTGGTCGTGGGCGGAGCCGTACTGGACCAGGGCCGGCTCCTCGCCGCCCGCCGCAGCGCCCCGCCCGCGCTCGCCGGCCGCTGGGAGCTGCCGGGCGGCAAGGTCGAGCCGGGTGAGACCCACGAGCAGGCCCTCGTGCGCGAGCTGCGCGAGGAGCTCGGGGTGGAGGTCGAGCCGATCGCCCGGATCCCGGGGGAGTGGCAGCTGAGCGCGGGGCTGGTCCTGCACGCGTGGACGGCGCGGCTGGTGTCGGGAACGCCGGCGCCGCTGGAGGACCACGACGAGCTGCGGTGGCTGTTGCCCGACCGTGTCCACGAGGTCGACTGGCTCGACCAGGACCGACCGGCGGTCGCCTGGACCGCCGCCCACCTCCTCGCCTCCGGCTGAGGTTCCCCTGCTACCTGTGCTGCCATGTGCGCCTTGACGCCGGGCGAGGCGGGGGTGGCCTCAAACGCCGGCCGGGCTGAGCGGACTCCCTTGCGCATCAGGTGGCCTCGAGCGCCGGCCGGGCTGATGGGCTCGCTCACCCGCCGAGTGGCCAAACGTGGGCCGTTCGGTGGTAGCCGCAGGCGTCCGTTCGGCCGCGAGCACCCAACCGTCCGACGTTCGCCCCGCCGGGCGCGTAAGCCGCGGTCGGGCCGGTCGATGGCCCGCGCCCCCGCCCCGGGGCCTGGGCCTGGGCCGGGGCGGTCAGGTCCGGCTGAGCGGCAGCGACCAGGCGGACCGCGCACCGCGGCTCCTGGCCGCGGCCGTACCTACCGGTGCCGCGGGCCCCACGCCCGCCACCGCAGGCGGACCTCGCGCCGCAGCGTCCCTCCCGGCTGGGGCCGTACTCGCCTACCGCGCCGCAGGCGCGCTTCGCGTCGGGGCGGCATCCGCACCCACCTCCCGCCGTACTCCCCCCACCGCGCCGGAGGCGTCGCGGTACGGAGGGGGAGATATCGGGTATGTGGGGGTTGATCCCTCTTCATAGCCGGGCGATCCGGCCCAATTCGGTCAGGGACGATGTGGACGGCTTGAGCAGCAGCGATGAGGCGGCGGGGGCGCGGAGGCGCGGCGGGCTGCAGCCGGGGCCGGCGGCCGAGGTCGCGGACAGCCCGACGGGCACGTTGCTGGACACGCTGCGGGTGGCCGTCGTCATGCTGGACACGTCGGGCCGGGTGTTGCTGTGGAGCCCCCTCGCAGAGGAAATGCTGGGGTGGGCGGGCGAGCACATCGTCGGGCGCCGCGTCGGCGGCCTCTTCGACATGGGCGAGGCGTCCGGCGGTGCCCGCCGGATGGCTGCGGTGCCCGAGCCGGGCAGGGCCGAGCGGATCCTGGCCGACCTGCTGCGCAACGGCCGCTGGGACGGAATCCTGTCGCTGCGGCACCGCGACGGCCACAGCGTGCAGGTCGAGGCGCGCGCCTCGCTGCTGGTGGACGGGGACGGCCGGCCGTTCGTCCTCGCCTCGGTCGCCGAGACGGCCCGGCTGCGCACCCTGGAGCACGACCTCGCCGCGCTGGACGCGCTCTACGACTCGTCACCGCTGGGCGTCGCGGTCTTCGACACGGAGCTGCGCTACGTACGGGTCAACGAGGCGCTGGCCCGGATGAACGGGCTGTCCTCCGCGGAACACATCGGCCGGACCGTCAGCGAGATCGTCGACGACCCGGGGGCGGCCGCCGAGCTGACCACGTTGCAGCGTGCGGTGCTGGCCACCGGCCGCCCCGTCATCGACCTGATGATGCTGGCCCCGCGCGGCCTCGGCCACCGCTCCATCTCCTACCACCGCCTGGAGGACCGGGCGGGCCGGGTGCTGGGCATCAGCGCGACGGTGATGGACGTGACCGAGCGGAAGGAGGCGGCCGACAAGGTCGAGCGGGCCCGCAGCCGGCTGGCGCTGCTCAACGACGTCGGTGCGCGGATCGGCGGCCTGCTGGACGTACGCCGGGGCGCGGAGGAGCTGGCGCGGGCGCTGGTGCCGAGGTTCAGCGACTACTCGGGGGTGATCCTGCACGCGGCGGTCGCCGACGGCGGGGAGCTGCCGACGGTGCAGTACAGCGAGAGCACGCCGATGCGGCAGCTGGGCGTGGGCGCGATCCGGCAGGGTCCCGAGGTGGACCGGATGATCAAGCTGGGCTCGGTCGTCTCGTTCACCCGCAAGTCCATCTTCGGCACGGTGCTGGCCACCGGGCGGCCGCAGTTGGTGGAGAACAACGAGCAGTTGCTCGCGACGACGTTCCCCGGTGACCCCAAGGTGCGGGCCACCATGGAGCTGGGCATCCACTCGCTGCTGGTGCTGCCGCTGCGGGCGCGCGGCGTCGTGCTGGGGCTGCTGGTGGTCAGCCGGGCGGACAGCAGGGAGGCGTTCGACCGCGACGACCTGGCCCTGGCGATGGAGCTCGCCGACCGGGCGGGCTCCGGGCTCGACAACGCGCGGCTGTACGTCCGGGAGCGCGAGGGCGCCCTGATGCTGCAGCGCAGCCTGCTGCCGCAGAGCGTTCCGCAGCCGCAGGGCGTCGAGGTCGCCTTCCGGTACGTGCCCGGCAGCAGCGGCACCGAGGTGGGCGGCGACTGGTTCGACGTGATCCCGCTGGCCGGCGGCCGGGTCGCGTTCGTCATCGGCGATGTGATGGGGCACGGGCTCGGCGCCGCCGCGACCATGGGACGGCTGCGTACCGCCGTCCGGACCCTCGCCGGACTCGACATGCCGCCGCACGAGTTGCTGCGCCGCGTCAACGACCTCGGCGACGACCTCGCCCAGGACCAGGACGAGGGCTGGATGGCCACCGTCGTGTACGCCGTCTACGACCCGGCGACCCGGCGCTGCACCCTGGCGAAGGCCGGGCATCTGCCGCCGGTGCTGGTCTATCCGGGGGAGGAGTGCGGTTTCGCGGGGTGCGGCGCGACCCTGCTGGAGATGCCGTCGGGAGCGCCGCTCGGTGTCGAGGGTGTGGAGTTCGAGTCCGTGGAGCTGGACGTACCGGACGGCACGGTGCTGGTGCTCTACACCGACGGGCTGGTCGAGGCGCGCGGCGAGGACATCACCGACGGTCTGGACCGGCTCTCCACGGTGCTGTCCCGACCTCTCTCCTCGCTGGAGGACGCCTGTGACGATCTGCTCGCGACGATGGTGCCGGGCCGGGAACCGGACGACGTGGCCCTGCTGATGGCCCGGCTCGGCGGTCTCCCCGAGGGCAGCACCGCCTCGTGGACCTTCCCGGCCGAGCCCAGTGCCGTGCGGCGGGCCCGCCGCCATGTCCGCGAGACCCTCGCCGACTGGCACCTCGAATCGCTGACCGATGTGACGGTGCTGCTCGTCAGCGAACTGGTCACCAACTCCCTGCGGTACGCGCACGGTCCGATCGGCGTACGGATGGTGCGCGGCGGCTCGCTGCTCGTCGAGGTCTCCGACCCGCTCCCCGATCCGCCGCTGGAACGCGAGGCCACCACCGAGGACGAGGGCGGCCGCGGTCTGCAACTCGTGGCGCGTGCCTCACGGCGCTGGGGCACCCGGCACGGGCGGCTCGGCAAGACGGTGTGGTTCGAGCTCGCGATGCCTCCCGCCGTGTCCGGCACCTGACAGAGTGGTTCAGCGACTCCCCACCGGGTAGCGAGTAGAGGCGAACGGGAACCAGTGGGAGCCGAGATGATGCTGTGATCGTCAAGACCGTGTGCGGGACGGTCGTGATGCTGAATACTCGGCTCCAAACCGGTCCATGTGTGCTGAGCTGGAGGGGTCGGGCTAGTGAACGACGTGCCAGCGGGGGCCGATGTGTCTGATGAGCGGGGCGGGACCACTTCTCCCCGGGCCACGGTCTGGCAGTCCAGCCCGCCGGGTTCGATCTACGACTACATCCGCGTGGCCTCCTTCTCGATCGGCCCCGACGGGCGGATCGACCAGTGGAGCGACCGGGCCGCCGAGTTCTTCGGGGTGCCGGCCGCGCAGGCGCTCGGCAAGGACCCCATCACCGCGTTCGCGCCGCCGGACACCTGGGACCGCGGCCATGAGCGGGTGGCGGAGATCCTGGACGGCCGGGAGTGGATAGGTCTCGCGCCCTACCGTGACGCCGCCGGTACCGAGGGCATCGCCGAGATCTATGTGATGCCCGCCGACCGGGGGGCGCTGTGCATCGCCGTCGACGTCTCGTCGCTGCGGCAGATAGAGACCGACCTGGCAGCATCGCAGGCCGTCTTCGGGCAGTCCCCGATGGGCTTCGTCCTCTTCGACACCCATCTGCGGCTGCTGCGCGTCAACGAACGTTTCGCGACCGTCTTCGGCCGCACCGCCGAGGAGCACCGCGGCCGCGGCCCGCACGACTTCCTGTCCCGGGTCGAGGCCGACCGGCTCACCGCCGCGCTGCGCCAGGTGCTGGAGAGCGGGGATCCGGTCCTGGACATGCCGCTGGTCGGCACCGTGCCGGGGGAGAGCGGGCGCCGCCGCTGGGCGATCTCGCTGTACCGGCTGCACAGCGGCAGCGGGCGGCCGATAGGGGTCGCCGGGCTCGCCATGGATGTCACCGGGCGGCAGCGGGCCGAGCGCGAGGCCGCGCACGCCCGCCGCAATCTCGCCCTGCTCAACGAGGCCGGGGTGCGGATCGGCAACTCGCTGGACCTGGAGACCACCGCCCGCGAACTGCTCGACGTCGCCGTGCCGCACTTCTGCGATCTGGCGTCCGTCGACCTGTACCAGGCGCTGCTCGTCGGCGAGGAGGACCTCGGGGGCACGTCGGACGGCAGTGGCGAGGTGCGCCGGGTGGCGTTCGCCAGTGCCGTCTCGAACGCGCCCTCCGCGATCCTGGGCGGTGACGGCGAGGACGGCTCGGTGCCCGTCGGATCCGTCCACCGCCACCCGTTCAACTCGCCCTGCGCCAGCGCGCTCAGGACCGCCCAGACGCAGATGGTCGGAGTGGACCCCGAGCCGGACCTGGGCGGCGCGCTCGTCCAGTCCACGCTGATCGTCCCGATGGTCGCCCGTGACACCGTCCTCGGCCTGGTGCAGTTCTCCCGGGCCAAGGGCAGCGAGCCGTTCTCGGAGCGGGACCGGATGCTCGCGGAGGAGCTGGCCGCGCGCGCCGCGGTCTGTATCGACAACGCGCGGCTGTACCGGCGCGAGCACGAGCGGGCGCTGATACTGCAGCGCAGCCTGCTGCCACCGGGCAATCCGGAGGCGGCCGGGCTGGACATCGCCTGTCGCTATCTGCCGGGCAACATGGAGACCGAGGTCGGCGGCGACTGGTTCGACGTCATCGAGCTGCCGGGGCACCGCACCGCGCTCGTCGTCGGCGACGTGATGGGCCGGGGGCTGCGCGCCGCCGTGGCGATGGGTGAACTCCGCACCGCCGTACGGACGCTGGCCCTGCTCGACCTGGAACCGGCCGAGGTGCTCACCGCACTCGACGAGGTGGCCCGCGGCCTCGGCGCCCCGCCGGAGACCCGCAGCCGGCGCGGCAAGGACCGCGGCGGCACGGACCTCACCGAGGTCTACCTCGCCACCTGCGTCTACGCCGTGTACGACGCGGTCACCCGGCGGTGCACGATCGCCAACGCCGGGCATCTGCCGCCGGTGGTCGTCGAGCCGGGTGAGCCCGCGCTCATGCTGGAGGTCCCCACCGGGATGCCGCTCGGGGTGGGCGGCGAGCCCTTCGAGGAGGTCGACGTCGAGCTCCCGGACGGCGCGCTCCTCGGGCTCTACACCGACGGCCTCGTCGAGTCCCGCAACCACCCGCTGGACGAGGGCCTCGAAGCGCTCCGCGCCGCGTTCGACGATCCGCAGCGTCCCCTGGAGGACGTCTGCGACCACATCCTCGCGACACTGGACACCGCCCACGGCGAGGACGACATCGCCCTCCTGATGGCCCGCGTCCACGGTCTGCCGGCCGACTCCGTCGGGGACTGGACGCTGGAGCCGCACCCCGCCTCGGTCGCCCGCGCCCGCGAGTACGCCCGCGAACGGCTGCTCTCCTGGGGTCTGGAAGAGCTCGTCGACACCACGGAACTACTGGTCAGCGAGCTCGTCACCAACGCCCTGCGGCATGGCGACGGCGACATCCGGCTCCGGCTGCTGCGCGACCGCACCCTCGTCTGCGAGGTCTGGGACGGCGCGCTGGTGCAGCCCAGGCGGCGGCGCGCCCGCGACACCGACGAGGGGGGCCGCGGCCTCCAGCTCGTCAGCCTGCTCAGCGAGAGCTGGGGCAGCCGCCGCACCCACCGCGGGAAGACCGTCTGGTTCGAGCTCGCCCTGCCGGGCGACGGCGGCCCCGGCGGAGGACCGGGGCGGGAACCAACCGTGGACGAGCTGCTGAGCATGTACTAGGGCGTGTTGCGAAAGGAGCGCCGTTCGCCCGGAGGGCGTGGCCCACGGCGTCCGGTGCGTGCGCTGGCAAGGCGGAGGGTCGTCCTCGTACTGGACGTACTCGGACGAGCCCGACAACGCGGCGAGGGCGCGTGCCAGGCGTCATGGGCCAGGCGGGACTTGCGCAACACGCCCTGGACACGGGGGCCGCCGGGCGGGCTACTTGACGGCCTTGAGGGCGGCGAGGCGAGCCTCGACCTCCGCGCTGTCGGAGAGGGTGTCGAGGCTCTCGAACTGGGCGTCCAGCGAGGACGCGGCCAGCTCCTCCTTGCCCTTGGCCTTGGCCTCCTCGCGCCGGACCTTGTCCTCGAAGCGGCCCAGCTCGCTGGTCGGGTCGAGCACGTTGATGTTCTTGGCCGCGTCCATCATCTGGTTCTGCGCCTGCGCGGACTTGGCCCGCGCCACCAGCGAGTCCCGCCTGCTCTGCAGTTCACCCAGCTTGGTGCGCATCCGGTCGAGACCGGACTTGAGCTTGTCGACGATCTCGGTCTGGCTCGCGATGACCGGCTCCGCGGTCCTCGCCTCCTTCTCCGACGTGACCTGGCGGCCCAGCGCGACCTTCGCGAGGTTGTCGAAGCGGTCGGCGTCCGCGGTGCTTCCGGCGGCCCGCAGCTCATCGGCCTTCTTGCTGGCGGCGAGGGCCTTGCCGCCCCATTCCGCGGCGGCCGCCACGTCCTCGTCGTGGTCCTGCTCCATCAGCCGGAGATTGCCGATGGTGGCGGCGACCGCCTCCTCGGCCTCGGAGATGTTGTTGCTGTAGTCGCGGATGAGCTGGTCGAGCATCTTCTGCGGGTCCTCGGCCTGGTCGAGGAGCGCGTTGACGTTGGCCTTCGCGAGCTGGGTCACCCGGCCGAGGATCGTCTGCTTCGTCATGGCTGGAGTTCCTTTGCAGGTAGGTAGGAGAAGCGAGGAGCTGGTCAGAAGCGGCCGCCGCCGCCCATCCGGCCACGGGTGCCGCCTCCGCCGAAGCTCCCGGGACCCCCGCCCCCGCCGAAACCGCCACCACCGCCGAATCCGCCCCCGCCGCCGTTCAGGATTCCGCCGAGGATGATCCCGCCCAGCACGGCGCCGCTCATCCCTCCGCCGCCGCGCCCGCCGCCGCCGAAACCGCCGCCGCTCACATCCTGCTGGGCGAACTGCTGTGCCTGACGCGCCAGTTGGTCCGCCTGCTGCGCCTCGGAGAGCGCACCCGCCGCATCGGTGGCGGCCAGCGACTCGGCCTGCTCCAGCCGCCGTTCGGCCTCGGCGAGCCGGGTACGGGCCTGGCTGCCGATCGCGCCGCGATGTGTGGTGATGACGTCCCGGGCCGCGGCCACCTCGCTGCGGGCCGCCAGCAGGGCCTGGCCCAGCAGACCGCGGGCCCGCTGCTCGTTCACCGCTCCCTCGCGGGCGCCGGTCAGTGCCGCGTCGAGAGCGGCGTCCGCCTCCTCGATCCGGCGCAGCCCCGAGATCGGGTCGTGGCGGCCGGCCGTCAGCTCCTGCCGTACGTCGCCGAGCACGGACTCGGCGCGGGCTATCCGGCCCCGCAGATCCGCCGTCGGCGCCCCGTCGGCGGTCCCGCTGAGCAACCCCTTGGCATCGGCCAGGTCGGTGTCGGTCCCGGTCAGCGCGTCCTGGAGCCTGGCATCGGCCTGCTCCAGTTCCTCCGCCCGGCGTACGACAGACTCGGCGAGCGTCCCGGCCTGGTCGAGGGCGCCTTCGGCGGCCCGTACGAACACCGCCGCCCGGGACATGTCGCCCGCGTCGATCGCCTTCCTGGCCCCGTCGATCGCGGTCCCGGCGAACACCAGCCGGTCCCGCGCCTCGGCCGGATGGCCGGTGACCGGTTCGACGGCCGCGTCCGCGTACGTCCGGGTGAGGGTGCCGATCGCGGTCTCGGCGGCGGTCACATGCGTGTCGAGCGCCGCCGCGGTCGCCTCGGCCTGCGCGAGCGCCTGCGGGGCGTTGGACTCCAGCGCCCGCAGCCGGTCGAACGCGTCGGACTCGGCGTCCAGCCGGCGGTTCGCCTGGGTGCAGCGGCTCAGGATCTCGTCGAGCATCAGCCGCCGGGTCGCCTCGTCCTCGGGAAAGGCGTCGTCGAGCTTCTGCCGCAGCCGGAAGGCGGCGGTCAGCTCACCGCGCGCGTACGAGACCGCCTCGGTGAACGGCTGGGCCGCCTCGTCACCGAACTGCGCCGCCGCGAACCCGAGCTCCTCCTGGCTGGTGCGCACGGCGTCGTCCGTCTCCACCAGCAGCTGCTTCGCCTGGGCGTCGAGCTCCGGGAGCGGCGTGACCCGCGGCCGCTCGGCGGCGCCACCCCGGCCCCAGCCGCCGCCCTGCGGCGGCGCGCCCCGGCTGCCCCGTTTGCGCCGCGAGTACACGAGCGCGCCCAGCACGCCGGCGCTGCCGACCGCTGCGACCGGGATCCACAGGCTGCTCGACCCGTTCCCGCCCGAGCCGCCGCCCGGATCCTCGGTCCCCGGCGTGATCGCGGGCGCCACGACCGGCTGTCCGCCGAGCACCGCCCCGAACCCGTTCGCGGCGCCGATGGCGGCGCCCGCCCAGTCGTTCTGCTTCAGCGCGGGCTCGATCGCCGAGCGGTTCACCTCGTCCAGCTGGCTCTGGGTGAACCCCGAACTCTGGTCGGCGGAGACGGCGTACTGCCGGTCGTGCGTCGCGACGGCCAGCAGCACGTCGTTCTGCCCGAGGCCGTTGCGCTGCGCGGTGGCGTTGGCCCACTCCTGGGCGTCCCGCCCGGAGAAGCCGTTCACATAGGCGACGAAGAGCTGGATCCGATGGCCGGCGTAGAGCTTCTCCAGCGCGTCCGCCACCTGCTGCTTACGGTCACCCAGCGCGCCGACCTTGTCGGTGATCTGGCCGGTGCGCGACAGGGTGATCGGGTCGTCGGCGTGCGCGGTACCGGCGGCGCCGGCGAGCGGCAGCAGCAGGGCGCCGAGGAGCGCCACGATTCCGCCGAGTCGCCGCATCAGCCGCATCCGATCCGCCACGCGCCTGCGGCATGGCTCTGTTCGGGAGCGTATGCGCGGTTTGTACGGCTCGCGACCGTACGGCCTCCGGCCGAGTGCCGGAGGCCGTACGGTGCGGTTACGGCCGCCGCAGGATCTTGTTGCCCAGCCAGACCAGTGGGTCGTACTTGCGGTCGACCGCCCGCTCCTTGAGCGGGATGAGTGCGTTGTCGGTGATCTTGATGTGTTCCGGGCAGACCTCGGTGCAGCACTTGGTGATGTTGCAGTAGCCGAGTCCGTGGTCGTCCTGGGCCGACACCTTGCGGTCCAGGCCCTCCTCGGCGGCCGCGTCCAGCGGATGCATGTCGAGCTCGGCGATCCGCATCAGGAAGCGCGGCCCGGAGAAGGCGATCTTGTTCTCCTCGTGGTCGCGGACCACGTGGCAGGTGTCCTGGCACAGGAAGCACTCGATGCACTTGCGGAACTCCTGGGAGCGTTCCACGTCCTGCTGCTGCATCCGGTACTCGCCCGGCTTGAGGCCGGCCGGCGGCACGAACGCCGGCACCTCGCGCGCCTTCGCGTAGTTGAAGGACACGTCCGTCACCAGGTCACGGATGACGGGGAACGCGCGCATCGGGGTGACGGTGACGGTCTCGTCGGCCGTGAAGACCGACATCCGCGTCATGCACAGCAGGCTCGGCCTGCCGTTGATCTCGGCGCTGCACGATCCGCACTTGCCGGCCTTGCAGTTCCAGCGGACCGCGAGGTCGGACGCCTGGGTGGCCTGCAGTCGGTGGATGATGTCGAGGACGACCTCGCCCTCGTTCACTTCCACCTGGTAGTCGTTCAGGTCCCCGCCGTCGGCGTCGCCCCGCCACACCTTGAAGTGTGCTGTGTACGTCACGGGGCCAACTCCTCGTCCGTCAGATACTTCAGCAGTTCTTCCTTCTCGAACAGGGCGAGGAGGTCGTCCCGCATCGGGTCCATGTCGCGGCGGCGGAGCGTGACCTGGCCGCGCTCCGGGTCGGTGTCGGCGAGCCCGCCGCTGGGGTCGGACAGCTCGCAGACGAGATTGACCTTCCGCCAGGTCCGGTCCATGCCGGGATGGTCCTCGCGGGTGTGGCCGCCGCGGCTCTCGGTGCGCTCCAGCGCGGCACGCGCCACGCACTCGCTGACCAGCAGCATGTTGCGCAGGTCGATCGCCAGGTGCCAGCCGGGGTTGAACTGCCGGTGGCCCTCGACGCCGGCCCGCCGCGAGCGCATCCGCAGATCGGTGAGGCGGCTGAGCGCCTCCTCCATCTCCGGGGCCCGGCGGATGATGCCGACCAGGTCGTTCATGGCCTGCTGCAGTTCCTGGTGGAGGGTGTACGGGTTCTCCGCGACCTGCCCCTGCGGCAGGTCGGGGTCGGAGGCCTCAGCGCTGAACGGGCGCAGCGCCTCGGCGGCCGCGCTGTCGATCTGGTCCTCGGGGACGGCGGGCCGCCCGGTGCCGAGCGCGGCCACGTACTCCGAGGCGTGCAGTCCGGCCCGGCGGCCGAAGACCAGCAGGTCGGAGAGGGAATTGCCGCCCAGCCGGTTCGAGCCGTGCATTCCTCCGGCCACCTCGCCCGCCGCGTACAGTCCCGGCACGCCGCGGGCCGCCGCGGTGTCGGGCTCCACGTCGACGCCGCCCATCATGTAGTGGCAGGTCGGGCCGACCTCCATGGGTTCGGCGGTGATGTCGACGTCGGCGAGTTCCTTGAACTGGTGGTGCATCGACGGCAGCCGCCGTTTGATCTCCTCGGCCGGGAGCCGGGTCGAGACGTCGAGGAAGACCCCGCCGTGCGGAGTGCCGCGGCCCGCCTTGACCTCGGAGTTGATGGCGCGGGCCACCTCGTCGCGGGGGAGCAGCTCCGGCGGCCGGCGGAATGTGGCCGGGTCGGCGTACCAGCCGTCGGCCTCCTGCTCGGACTGCGCGTACTTCTCCTTGAACACGTCCGGGATGTAGTCGAACATGAACCGTTTGCCGTCGCTGTTGCGCAGTACCCCGCCGTCGCCGCGGACCGACTCGGTGACGAGGATGCCCTTGACGGACGGCGGCCAGACCATCCCGGTGGGGTGGAACTGGATGAACTCCATGTTGATGAGCGGCGCGCCCGCGAGCAGTGCCAGCGCGTGCCCGTCGCCGGTGTACTCCCACGAGTTGGAGGTCACCTTGAAGGACTTGCCGATGCCGCCGGTCGCGAGGACCACGGCCGGGCTCTCGATGACGAAGAGCCGGCCCGACTCGCGGATGTAGCCGAAGACCCCGCTGACCGCCGGGCCGTCCTTGAGCACCCGGGTGACCGTGCACTCCTGGAAGACCTTGAGCCGCGCCTCGTAGTCGCCGAACTCGGCGAAGTCCTCCTGCTGCAGGGAGACGATCTTCTGCTGGAGGGTGCGGATCAGCTCCAGGCCGGTCCGGTCGCCGACGTGCGCGAGCCGCGGGTACTCGTGGCCGCCGAAGTTGCGCTGCGAGATCCGGCCGTCCTTGGTGCGGTCGAAGAGCGCGCCCCAGGTCTCCAGCTCCCACACCCGGTCGGGTGCCTCGCGGGCGTGCAGTTCGGCCATCCGCCACTGGTTGAGGAACTTCCCGCCGCGCATGGTGTCGCGGAAGTGCACTTCCCAGTTGTCGTTGGAGTTGGCGTTGCCCATGCTGGCCGCGATACCGCCCTCGGCCATCACCGTGTGCGCCTTGCCGAACAGCGATTTGCAGATGACCGCCGTGCGCATGCCCTGCTCGCGGGCCTCGATGGCGGCGCGCAGACCTGCCCCGCCCGCGCCGACGACGACCACGTCGTAAGTGTGCCTTTCGACTTGCGTCATGCTTGTTGGCATCCCCTTCGTTTAGAAGAACCGCGGGTCGTCGAAGGCGCCGCTGGCGACGAGATATACGTAGAAGTCCGCGAGGGCCACGCTGATCAGCGAGACCCAGGCGAGCAGCATGTGGTGCCGGTTGAGCCGGCCGACCCAGCCCCAGAGGCGGAACCGCACCGGGTGCTTGGAGAAGTGCTTGAGCCGGCCGCCGATGATGTGCCGGCAGGAGTGGCAGGAGAAGGTGTACGCCCAGATCAGGGTGATGTTCACCAGCATCACGAGGGTGCCGAGACCCGCGTGGCCCCAGTTGCCGTCCGCGTCCCGGAAGCTCAGCACCACGTCGTACGTCAGGATCCCGGCGACCGGGATCGCGAAGTAGAAGAAGTACCGGTGGATGTTCTGCAGGATCAGCGGGAACCGCGTCTCACCGGTGTACGTGGCGTGCGGCTCGGCGACGGCGCAGGCGGGGGGCGAGGCCCAGAACCCGCGGTAGTACGCCTTGCGGTAGTAGTAGCAGGTGAGCCGGAAGCCGAGCGGGAAGATCAGCACGATCAGGGCCGGGGAGATGCCCCACCAGCTCCCGAAGAGGTGCCAGTCGGCGCCGCCGTTCATGTCGGTGCAGTTCGACGCCAGGCACGGGGAGTAGAATGGCGAGACGTACGGCGCCGCGTAGTAGTCCCCGTTCGCGAACGCGCGCCACGTCGAGTAGACGACGAACGCCCCCAGGCCGAGCGCGGTCACCAGGGGCGGAACCCACCACCGGTCGGTCCGCAGATGTCGGTTCGGGATGGCCGCGCGCCCCTGAGTGTGGACACCGCGGCGGGCGGGACTGCTGTCGGCGGACTCGGTGCTGGAGGTGGTTCCGGTGGCCAATGCGTACTCCGGAGGGGAGCGGAAGGGGCGGGAGCCGGTGACGGCTGCGGTGATGGGGAGGCTGCGGCTGCGGGGAGGGCGCGGTTACGGCGCGTGGCCGTGGGGCGATCCCAGGCCTTCGTCCTCGCAGTCGGACCACAGCGCGGGGTCGTACGGGGTGTCGGGCACGATCACCATCTCCACCGGGCCCGGTGGGGCGGCGGACGGTGCGGCCTCGCGCAGCAGGGTCAGGCTCTCGCGGAGGTGGTCCGCGTCGGCACGTACACGACGCATGTCGAGGCTGTTCCCGACGTGCTGCTCCAGCCGGCCCACGCAGCGGACCAGGTCGTCCAGCCGGCGCTGAACCGATGTCAGATCGTCTTGCAGGGACATGGATTTGCCCTCAGCTCTGCCGCAGTGCGGTTGGTGACGCTCATGCGGAAGCGAGTGTCGCGCGTCACATGCGCCATTGGGAAGAGCGCGTGCGGGGGAAATGGCGCCCGTTCCGGGATCGCGCCCCGGCCGCACGCCCGCGCGGGCCGCGGGCGGGCGCCCCACCGCCGTTCGGGTGGCCTGTGGCCCGCTTCGCGCCGTGTCGCGGCGCCGTGCGGGTACCTGTCGCTTTCAGTAGGTGCGATAAGCGACAAATACCGCCAACTGAGTATTACTGGTGCACGTCCCGAAGGCGTATGCCGGACCGAAGGCGGCCGGAGAGCCCGCGGAGGTACCTGACCCATGTCCCGCAGCGTCATTCCCGCATCCGTAGGCGGGGCAGAGCCCCGGCCCAGGTACCGCCCCCGGCCCGCAGGTCCGGGGCTGCGCGGTGCGGCCCTCGTGGGCGTCGCCGCGCTCGCCCTCGCCGGCTGCTCCGCCGAGACCACCGCGGCCCCGGCCGTCTCCGGCACCGACATCGCCGCCGCGCCCCGCGCCGGCGTCAAGGACGGCGGAACGCTGCGCTGGGCCGTCGACAGCGTGCCGGCCACCCTCAACGCGTATCAGGCGGACGCCGACGAGGACACGGCCCGGATCGCCGGCGCCGTGCTGCCCGTGATGTTCCGCCTCGACAACCGCGGCGCCCCGCAGCGCGACGCGGACTTCCTGGCCGACGCCTCCGTCGTCGAGACCGAGCCGAAGCAGGTCGTGTCGTACAAGCTCAACCCGAAGGCGAAGTGGAGCGACGGCCGGGCCGTCGGCGCCGACGACTTCAGCGCGCAGTGGAAGGCGCTGGGCGGCCGGAACGCCGCGTACTGGACCGCGCGCAACGCCGGCTACGACCGGATCGCCGACGTCAGCCAGGGCGCGGACAGCCACGAGGTCAAGGTCACCTTCGCCACCCCGTACGCCGACTGGCGGTCGCTGTTCACACCCCTCTATCCCAAGGCCGTGACCGGCAGCCCGGACGCCTTCAACGAAGGCGCCCGCTCCGCGCTGACCGCCGTCGCGGGGCCGTTCAGGATCAAGGACGTGAACCGTACCGGGGGCGCCGTCACCCTGGTCAGGAACCCGGCCTGGTGGGGCCAGCGCGCCAAGCTCGACCAGCTGGTGCTGACCGTCGTGCCGGCCGCCGGCCGCGCCGCCGCGCTGACCGGCGGAAAGCTCGACGTCGCGGAGCTGGACCCGACCGCCCTCGCCTCGGTCCGCAAGGCCGCCGCCGCCAAGAAGCTTGCCGTCCGCAAGGCCCCCGGGGCCGCGTACTCGCAGCTCGCCCTCAACGGCAGCACGGGCCCGCTGGCCGACGAACGGGTCCGCCGCGCGGTGGCCCGCGCCGTCGACCGGCAGGCCATCGCCGACGCCGTGCTGAAGCCGCTCGGCCTGCCCGCCAAGCCGCTCGGCAACCACCTGGTCCTCGCCTCGCAGAACGGCTACGCGGACCACAGCTCGGCCCTCGGCTCCGCGGACGCGGGCCAGGTCCAGGCGCTGCTCGCCGACGCGGGCTGGGAGCACACCGCACCGCAGTCCCGGTCCGGGGCCAAGGCCGCCAACCCGGCCAAGCCCGCCGCTCCGGTACCCACCAAGCCCGACGCGGCCGCCCCGGCCCTCGGTGTGACGGTGGTCGAGCCCAGCGGAACGCTGCGCAAGGCCGGCAAGCAGCTCAGCCTGCGGTTCGTCGTCCCCTCCACCTCGCCGGTGCTGGCCGACGTGGGGAACCGGATCGCGACGATGCTGTCGAAGATCGGGGTCCGCACCGAGATCACCAAGGTCGCCGACACGAGCTTCTTCCACGACCACGTCGCCTCCGGAAACTTCGACCTGGCCCTGTACTCCTGGCCCGGCACGGCCTACCCGGCCACCGACGACCGGCCGATCTTCGCCAAGCCGCTGCCCGCCCCCGACGGATCGCTGACCGTCGAGCAGAACTACTCACGGGTCGGCACCGACCAGATCGACCAGCTGCTCGACCAGGCCGGCTCGGAACTGGACCAGAAGGCGGCCCGCGACCTCACCGCACGGGCCGACTCCCGGATCTGGGCCGCGGCCGGCTCCGTCCCGCTCTTCCAGCGCCCCGAGGTCGTCGCGCTGCGGCCCACGGTCGCCAACGCCGGCGCCTTCGGCTTCGAGTCCCCCCGATACCAGGACATCGGGTTCCGTAAGTAGGGGTCCGCGCGCAGCGCTTTTGCCGGATCGGGCCGCCCCGCCGCCCGGATGGCGGAATACGCCCGGATACCGCCGCTGCCACGGGTCCTTCCGGTTGTCACACCGGTCCTGCCGGCTCCGGAAGGAGCCTGTGGGGCCGGTGATACCGGCGTTCAAACCTCGCTCGGGCGGCCGAGTCGCCGCGGGCCCCGTACCATGGGGTAAGGCCGCGGCTTGTCCTGCCCGGCGGGCGAGTGCGTCAACACGGAACGCGCAGCCATCCACGATCCCGGGAGAAGCGCCGCAGCATGTCCACGCGCCACGATATTCGTAACGTCGCCATTGTCGCCCACGTCGACCACGGCAAGACGACCCTTGTCGACGCCATGCTCAAGCAGGCCGGCGCATTCGCTGCCCACCAGCACCTCGATGACCGCATGATGGACTCGAACGACCTGGAACGTGAGAAGGGCATCACGATCCTGGCCAAGAACACGGCCGTGAAGTACCACCCCAAGGGTGGCGGCGACGTCATCACGATCAACATCATCGACACCCCCGGCCACGCCGACTTCGGTGGTGAGGTCGAGCGCGGCCTGTCGATGGTCGACGCGGTCGTGCTCCTCGTGGACGCCTCCGAGGGCCCCCTGCCGCAGACCCGCTTCGTGCTGCGCAAGGCGCTGACGGCGAACCTGCCGGTCATCCTGTGCATCAACAAGACGGACCGCCCGGACTCCCGGATCGACGAGGTCATCAACGAGACCTACGACCTCTTCCTTGACCTGGACGCGACCGAGGAGCAGATCGAGTTCCCGATCGTCTACGCCTGTGCCCGTGACGGCGTCGCCTCGCTGACCAAGCCGGAGAACGGCACGGTCCCCTCGGACAGCGACTCGCTGGAGCCGTTCTTCTCCACCATCCTGTCGACGGTCCCCGCGCCCGAGTACACCGAGGGCGCGCCGCTCCAGGCACACGTCACCAACCTGGACGCCGACAACTTCCTCGGCCGTATCGCGCTCCTCCGCGTCGAGGAGGGCGAGCTTCGCAAGGGCCAGCAGGTCGCGTGGATGAAGCGTGACGGTTCGGTCACCCAGGTCAAGATCACCGAGCTGCTGATGACCGAGGCGCTCACCCGCAAGCCGGCCGAGATGGCGGGCCCCGGCGACATCTGCGCCGTGGCCGGTATCCCGGACATCACCATCGGCGAGACGCTGGCCGACCTGGAGAACCCGGTCGCGCTGCCGCTCATCACGGTCGACGAGCCGGCCATCTCCATGACCATCGGTACCAACACCTCGCCGCTGGTCGGCAAGGGCGGCAAGGGCCACAAGGTCACCGCCCGCCAGGTGAAGGACCGGCTGGACAAGGAGCTCATCGGTAACGTCTCGCTCCGCGTGCTGCCGACCGAGCGTCCCGACGCGTGGGAGGTCCAGGGCCGTGGCGAGCTGGCGCTGGCGATCCTCGTCGAGCAGATGCGCCGCGAGGGCTTCGAGCTGACCGTCGGCAAGCCGCAGGTCGTCACCAAGACGATCAACGGCAAGGTCCACGAGCCGGTCGAGCGCATGACGATCGACACCCCCGAGGAGTACCTCGGCGCGATCACCCAGCTGATGGCGACCCGCAAGGGGCGCATGGAGACCATGACGAACCACGGCTCCGGCTGGGTCCGCATGGAGTTCATCGTCCCGGCCCGTGGCCTGATCGGTTTCCGTACCGAGTTCCTCACGGACACCCGCGGTACCGGTATCGCGCACAGCATCTTCGAGGGTCACGAGCCGTGGTTCGGCGACCTGCGCACCCGTAACAACGGTTCCCTGGTGGCGGACCGCGCCGGCGTCGTGACGCCGTTCGCGATGATCAACCTCCAGGAGCGCGGCGTGATCTTCGTCGAGGCGACCACCGAGGTGTACGAGGGCATGATCATCGGTGAGAACTCGCGTTCCGACGACATGGACGTGAACATCACCAAGGAGAAGAAGCTCACCAACATGCGCGCCGCCTCCGCGGACAACACCGAGAACGTGGTGCCGCCGCGCAGGCTCTCCCTGGAGCAGTCCCTCGAGTTCTGCCGCGAGGACGAGTGCATCGAGGTCACCCCGGAGACCGTGCGTATCCGCAAGGTCGTCCTGGACCAGAAGGAGCGCGGCCGCGCGTACTCCCGCGCCAAGCGCTGACGACGGCCCGGCGCCTCGCGGTGCCGGTGCGTCCCGCCCGGGCCGCTGAACGGACACCGGGCGGTCGCTGAGACGTCACAGGGGCGCCACTGAGGCGTCACCGGGAGGGGGTTCGGGGATTTTCCCCGGGCCCCCTCCTCAGCTCTTCTCAGCGCGCGCGGACGCGCTTCCCGGGACGATCCAGGCCGGGGGCTGCAGTACCGGGGTCTTCCAGTAGATGTCGAGCCGGGTGATGAGCCCGTCCTCGCCGAGTTCCATGACGTTGGCGAACGACATCACGTTCCGCTCGTCCGCCGCCGTCGGCTGGATCGTCTCGACAGCCTCGTTGAGCACCCGCCGGCCGTCGGCGCTGAGGAACGTCCGGCGGGACTCCAGCCGGTGGAAGGCCATCCGCTCCGTCACCCGTGAGACGAACGCCACATAGGCGTCCCGACCCCGGACGGTGTCGTCCTCGTCGCCGCGCATCCCGACGCGTACGAAGCCCTCCGCCAGGGTGGAGGCGACCAGCCCCCAGTCGTGCGTGTCGACCCCCCGCCAGAACGACTCCACCGTCTCCTGGCGCCGAGCGTGTTCCAACTCACTGTGGGGCACTGGGGATCCCTTCCCGCGGCCGGCTATAACCTGACGGTCAGTCAGATTAGCCGCCCCTCCGTCAGGAGGCGATGGGTGCGACCAGCTCGACCTCGAACCCCTCGGCGTTCTCCAGATAGGCGGCGTAGTGCGCCTCGCCGCCCGCGAAGGGGTGCCGGTCGGGGAACATCAGGGTCCAGCCGTGCTCCGGCGCCCGGGCCGCGAGATCGTCGGCCATGGCGCGGTCGGCCACGTGGAAGGCCAGGTGGTTCAGGCCCGGCCGGAGCCGCTCGTGCCGGTCGCCGGCGAGGGCGGGTGAGCGCTCGACCACGATGTACGTGGGGCCGAGTTTCCAGCTGCGCCCCGCGGGCCAGTCCTGGAACGGGGTGTAGCCGAGCTCGCCCAGCAGCCAGCCCCAGCTCGCGGTGGCGGCGGGCAGGTCGGCGACCCACAGTTCGACGTGATGCAACAGTCCGGAGATCTCCTGGCTCATGGGCCGATTCAACAGGCTCCGGCGGCCGGGCGGGCCCGGTCGTATCGGGGACGCGGGGAGGTGACCCGCGTAGACTTGCCGTGGATTTTTCGGACTCCCCGCAACCGATTTCGCCGGGCCTGCGTCCGCATAGCGGACGCGATTCGCCGGATGTTGCGTTAACAGTCCGTTTCGCGGGTGTCTGTCTACGTTCCAAATGTCCTAATTGTGGGCCAAGTTCATACCCGATGTGATCAAAGCGAGACCATTTGGGTGTGGTTACGCGCCTAAACGTGCCCGATAGTGGGACGCAGTTCAGCTCGGGTCAATGGGTCCAAGCGCTTATGGGGAGCGCCGACTCACGAGCAACAGAGGGCCGGTTTCGCTGTCAGGGGTGTCAGCGGATGGTCGGCCTTCTTTTCACGTAAAAACAGTGAACTCCTGAGGAGGCAATCCATGCGCGGTGCCAAGAGCGCCAAGTGGGTCGTTGGCGCGGTCATCGTTGCTCTTGCAGCGACCGCTTGCGGCGGCGACAACAAGGACGACAAGTCGTCCGCAGGTGCGGGTAAGGGCGGGGGCACCTTCAGCCTCGGCCTCGTGGAACCGGTCTCTATCGACCCGGTCAACGCGCAGGAGTCCGAGGGCATCCTCGTCACGGACAACCTGTTCACCGGCCTGTACGAGCCGACCGCAGACGGCAAGGTCATACCCGCCCTCGCGACCTCCAAGACGGTCAGCGACGACGGCAAGACCTGGACGTTCAAGATCAAGCCCGGCACCAAGTTCACCAACGGTGAGGTTGTCAACGCCGAGGCGTTCATCCGCGGTTGGACCCGTCTGGCGGCGAAGGCTTCCGCTTCGGACGTGGCCACGCCCAACGTCGGCGGGATCGACGGCTTCGAGGCGCTGCAGAAGGGCACGGGGACCACGTTCTCCGGCCTGAGCGCCCCGGACGAGAACACCCTCCAGGTGAAGCTCGCCACCCCGGACTTCGAGTTCGACGTCAAGACCACGCACACGTCGATGTCCCCGGTCCCGAAGGTCGCGGGCGCCGGCAAGAACCAGGCCTACAACGATGCCCCCATCGGCAACGGCCCGTTCAAGATGTCGGGCAAGTGGGAGCACAACAAGTCCATCACGCTGGTCCGCAACGACGACTACGGTCTGGCCAAGGCGCACCTGGACAAGGTCAACATCTCCATCCTGAACTCGGCGAACGCCTCTCAGCTGGAGTACCAGGGCTTCCAGTCGGGTCAGTTCGACTGGGCCCGGATGCCCACGGCGCAGCTGACCGCGGCCAAGGCCAAGTACACCGCGCAGGGCGAGTGGATTCAGGCCGAGACCAGTGGCATGAACTACCTGCTCCCGATCACGGACAACGGCCCGCTGAAGACCGCCAAGGCACGTCAGGCGATCTCCTACGCGATCGACCGTGACGCGATCATCGCGGGTGTCTTCCAGGGTATGCAGACCAAGTCGACGACGATCCTTCCGCCGTCGTTCGCGGATGTGTACACCAAGGACCTCTGCGTCTCCTGCATCAAGCAGGACAAGGAGAAGGCGAAGTCTCTCGCGGCCGAAGCCGGTCTCAAGCCCGGTGACGAGCTGCACTTCGGCTTCAACACCGGTGGTGGCCACGAAGAGTGGGTCCAGGCCGTCGCCCAGCAGGTCAAGGACGTCCTCGGTCTGAACGTCAAGATTGACGCGAAGCCGTTCAAGGAGCTGCTCGCGGCCCAGCAGGCGCCGGGTGCCACCGGTGCCTACCGCTTCGCGTGGGGTGCGGACTACCCGACCCCGGACAACTTCCTGTTCCCGCTGCTGGACTCCAAGTCCATCAACCCGGACGCGTCCGGCAAGGTCCAGGGCGACAACCGTGCCCGCTACAACAGCCCGGCGTTCGACGCACTGGTCGAGAAGGCCCGTAGCACGAAGGACACCACCGCCCGCAACGAGGTCTACAAGCAGGCCGAGAAGCTCGCGATGGACGACCAGGCCCTGATCCCGCTGTGGAACCGCACCCAGTTCCGTCTGGTGAACACCAAGAAGTTCGCCAACGGCGCCATGGACTTCCACGAGGACCCGAACCTCGCGCAGATCACCCTGAAGTAGTCACATTCCGCCGCACGTCGTGCGGCGCGAACCGGGGGCCGGGGAGACCGAGTCGAGACTCGGTCGCCCCGGCCCCCGGCCCCCGTCGGGAGCGGTGTGATCCACCGCCCCGTCCAGGCGCGCCCGATCCGGGCGTTGTGGCTGCTTCGGTGCGGCAGCGAGGTAGAGAGGTAAGTCATGGGAAGGTATGTGGTCCGCAGGCTGGGCCAGCTGGTTGTCGTCGTGCTCGGTGCGACGATGATCCTGTTCGCCTGCCTGTTCGTGCTCCCGGGTGACCCGGTGGGCTCGATCGGTGGCGACAAGGCGCGTGATCCCGCGGTGGTCAAGGAACTGCGCGCGCACTACGGGCTCGACGACCCGCTGGTCGTCCAGTACGTGCACTACGTGGAGAAGCTCGGCAAGGGTGACCTGGGCGAGGATTACACCCAGGGCCGCTCGGTCAACGAGATCCTCCAGCCCAAGTTGGTGAACACGGCGAAGCTCGCGGTGACCGCGATCATCTTCGACGTCATCCTGGGCCTGAGCGTCGGTGTACTGGCGGCGATGCGCAGATACTCGGTCTGGGATGTTTCGGTGACCTTCCTCACCACGCTCGCCGTCGGCGTACCTTCCATCGTTATCGGCATGATCCTGCAGCGCTTCTTCGTTGTGGAGCTGGGCTGGTTCCCGCTCATTTCGGACGGGTCGTTCAATTCGATGGTGCTTCCGGCGGTAACGCTGGCCATCATCGACGCCGCTCTCGTCGCGCAGATCGCCCGGAGCACCATGCTCGAAGTGCTGCGTGCGGACTACGTCAAGACGGCGGTGGCCAAGGGGCTGCCGCGTCGCACCATCCTCACCCGGCACATCATGCGCAACTCGGTCATCCCGGTGATCACCTACCTGGGTATCTCCTTCGGCGGTCTGCTCGGTGGCGCCCTCATCACCGAGACGATCTTCAACTGGGACGGCATCGGACTCGCGCTGATCACGGCGATTCAGTCGCAGAACAACCCGATCATCGTCGGCGTGGTGACGTACAGCGTCGCTGTCTTCATCCTGCTGAACCTGATCGTCGATCTGCTCTACGCCGCGCTCGATCCGCGCATCCGCCTCTCCTGACCCGCAGGGTCGTCCCGAATTAGGAGTCACACCATGACTGAGGTCGTCACGGGCATGGATGGGTCGGGTACCACCGCGGCCGGTCCGGCCCCGGCCGCGCCGAGCGCAGCCGAACCGAGCGTTGCGAGGATCAGCAACTGGAGCGAGATCCGCGCCCGCTTCCTCGCCAACAAGCTGGCCGTCTTCGGCCTGCTGATCGTCGTCATCCTTCTGCTGGTAGCAGTCTTCGCCCCGCTGATCGCACCCGCGGACCCGCTCCACCAGGACCTGATGAACACCCTGAAGGAGCCGAGCAGCAAACACTGGCTGGGGACCGATGCCCTCGGCCGCGACCAGCTGTCCAGAATCATCTACGGCAGCCGGATCGCGATGATCGTCGGCCTGGCCTCGATCCTGCTCGCCTGCTTCATCGGCATCACCCTGGGTGCGATAGCCGGCTACTTCGGCCGCATCTGGGACACACTGATCATGCGCGTGGCGGACGTGTTCTTCGCCTTCCCGCTGCTCGTCGGCGCCATCGTCATCATCCTGCTGATGGGTCGTGGCGTACTGCCCGTCGTGATCTCGCTGGGCATCTTCTCCTGGGCCACCTTCGCCCGTCTGCTGCGCAGCCAGATCCTGTCGGTGCGCGAGATGGACTACGTGCACGCCGCCAAGGCGCTGGGTGCGAGCCGCCGCAGGATCGTGCTGAAGCACATCCTGCCCAATTCCGTCACCTCGGTGGTGGTCTACGCGGCCAGCAGCGTCGGTATCGCGATCGTCGCGGAGGCGTCACTGTCCTTCCTGGGTGTCGGGGTGAGCCCCGAGGTCGCCGAGTGGGGAAACATGATCTTCGCCGGCAAGGACTTCATGGGTGTCAAGGACTACCTGTGGGTGTACCCCAGCCTGTCGATCGTCACCACCGCGCTCGGCTTCGTCTTCCTCGGCAACGGCCTGCGCGACGCGCTCGACCCGAAGCTCCGGTGAGGCGCCCCCATGAGTCGGACCCCCACGAGCTACGAGCAAGCAGGACGAAGGTGACGGCATGACCACGGTTGAAACGGCCGCCGAGAGCATTGGAACGACCGCCGCCGGCGGGCCCCTGCTCGAAGTGCGCGACCTGCACGTGGAATTCAAGACCCGGGACGGTGTGGCCAAGGCCGTCAACGGCGTCAACTACAGCGTGAGCGCCGGTGAGACGCTGGCGGTGCTCGGCGAGTCGGGCTCCGGCAAGTCGGTGACCGCGCAGGCGATCATGGGCATCCTGGACAGCCCTCCCGGGCGCGTGGCCCAGGGCGAGATCCTCTTCCACGGGCAGAACATCCTGGCCCTGCCGGAGAGCGAGCGGCGCAAGCTGCGCGGCAACAAGATGGCGATGATCTTCCAGGACGCGCTGTCATCGCTCAACCCGGTGCTCTCCGTCGGCTTCCAGCTCGGCGAGATGTTCCGCGCCCACCAGGGGCTGTCGAAGAAGGACGCGAAGAAGAAGGCCATCGAGCTGATGGACCGCGTCCGGATCCCGGCGGCCAAGGAGCGGGTGGGCGACTACGCGCACCAGTTCTCCGGCGGTATGCGCCAGCGCATCATGATCGCGATGGCCATCGCCCTCGAGCCCGACCTGATCATCGCGGACGAGCCGACCACCGCGCTCGACGTGACGGTCCAGGCCCAGGTCATGGACCTGCTCGCGGAGCTGCAGCGCGAGTCCAACATGGGTCTGATCCTGATCACCCACGACCTCGGCGTGGTCGCCGACGTCGCGGACAAGATCGCGGTCATGTACGCGGGCCGGATCGTCGAGACCGCGCCGGTGCACGAGATCTACAAGCGGCCGGCCCACCCGTACACCAAGGGCCTGCTCCGCTCGATCCCGCGCCTGGACCAGAAGGGCCAGGAGCTCTACGCGATCAAGGGGCTCCCGCCGAACCTGCTGGCCGTTCCCTCCGGTTGCGCGTTCAACCCGCGCTGCGAGATGGCGCAGGACATCTGCCGGACCGATGTGCCGCCGCTGCACACGGTGACCGAGGCCGACGGCGGCGAGCTGCCGGGCCGTGGCAGCGCTTGCCACTTCTGGAAGGAGACGATCCATGGCTGATCTCAGCAAGGACGATGAGACGACAGTCGAGGCCGTCGAGGCGGCGATCAACGCCCCGGTCGACCGCGGCGAGCCGATCCTCCAGGTCCGGAACCTGGTCAAGCACTTCCCGCTGACCCAGGGCATCGTGTTCAAGCGGACGGTCGGCGCGGTCAAGGCCGTCGACGGCATCTCCTTCGACCTGTACCAGGGCGAGACCCTGGGCATCGTCGGCGAGTCCGGCTGTGGCAAGTCCACCGTCGCCAAGCTGCTGATGAGCCTGGAGACGGCCACCGCGGGCGAGGTGCTCTACAAGGGCCAGGACATCACCAAGCTGTCGGGGAAGGCCCTCAAGGTCGTCCGCCGCAACATCCAGATGGTGTTCCAGGACCCGTACACGTCGCTGAACCCGCGTATGACGGTCGGCGACATCATCGGCGAGCCCTTCGACATCCACCCCGAGGTGGCGCCCAAGGGCACCCGCCGCAAGAAGGTCCAGGACCTGCTGGACGTCGTCGGGCTCAACCCGGAGTACATCAACCGGTACCCGCACCAGTTCTCCGGCGGCCAGCGGCAGCGCATCGGCATCGCCCGCGGTCTGGCGCTCAACCCGGAAGTCATCATCTGCGACGAGCCGGTCTCCGCGCTCGACGTGTCGGTGCAGGCCCAGGTCATCAACCTGATGGAGAACCTGCAGGACGAGTTCAACCTCTCCTACATCTTCATCGCCCACGACCTGTCGATCGTCCGGCACATCTCGGACCGGGTCGGCGTGATGTACCTCGGCAAGATGGCCGAGATCGGCTCCGACGCCGAGATCTACGAGTACCCGACCCACCCGTACACCCAGGCGCTGCTCTCGGCCGTCCCCGTTCCGGACCCCGAGGCCCGTGCCCACCGCGAGCGCATCATCCTGACCGGAGACGTCCCGTCCCCGGCCAACCCGCCGTCCGGCTGCCGGTTCCGTACCCGCTGCTGGAAGGCGCAGGGCAAGTGCGCCACGGACGTTCCGCTGCTGGCGATCCCGGAGCGCTTCAAGGGCGTCGACTCGCCCGCCGCCCATGACTCGGCGTGCCACTTCGCTGAGGTCAAGGACGTGGTGGGCGTCGCGTAACCACGCCGCACACCGTGTGAGGGCCCCTGCTGATCCGTCCTGGATCAGCAGGGGCCCTCACGCGTTCCCGCTCGCTCGGTCCGCCACCAGGTGCGTGGTGGCGATGCGCATGTTCATGGCGCAGGGGATCGTGCCGTCCGGGAGGGCGAGGGAGGCCGCGCCCGCGGTGAAGGTCTCGCGCAGCGCGTTCGTGGCCTCCCGGGAGAGGGGGCCGAGGTCGTAGAGGGCGGAGAGGGTGACCCATACGTCCTCGAGGGAGCCGCTCAGGTCGATCCGTACGGTGTCCCAGCCGACCGGCGCGAATCCGGCCGGGGTGAGGATCGCGTCGAGCCCCGCGCGGTCGCGGGTCCGCCGGTCGCCCAGGCGGGGGATCCGGTGGGTGTCGGGCACCGCCTCGACGACGGGTCCGGTCAGGGCGATGAAGAGCTCGTACGCCTCGCCGCCCGCGGCTCCGCCGCCCAGGGCGAGCGCCAGCAGACCGCCGGGGGCGAGGACCCGGGCGAGCTCGGCGGCGACCCGGTCGACGTCGTTCATGAGCATCAGCGCCATGTGGGAGACACAGGCGTCGAAGTGGTCGCCGGGGAAGGGCAGGTCCTGGGCCCGTGCCTCCAGGAGCGTCGCACCGGCCAGCGCCGGCCGCCGGCGCGCGAGGGCCAGGTCGTCGGGGGAGAGGTCGACGCCCGCGAGCTCCCGGCCACCGGCCGGCGCCTCAGCTGCCCCCTCGTCACCGGACTGCGCGCCGGCCGTTTCCGCCACCTGCTCCAGCAGGAACCCGTCACCGCAGCCGAGGTCCAGCACCCGCCGGTGTCCGCCCACCAGGTCGCTCAGGATCCGGTAGCTGGAGCGGCCGGCGGCGTCCCGGCCGCGGGCCAGGGAGCGCGATGTCACGGCCGGGTGCTCGGCGTGAAAGGCGCGCAGGAACGATTCTTCGGCTGGTGGCATCACCCTTCTGACCCTATGTCGGACAACGTCGCTGAGTGAGGCGTTGGCCCACACGGGGTGTCGGCCGGGAGTTCGTGGGGCGACACGGGTGCGCTAGAGGTGCGTCGGTGACGGGTTTGGGGTGTCATGAGGAACTAAGTGTCATTTGTGACCCATGAGGAGGCACGCGATGCGCGGATCCACGCGCTTGAAGTGGGCCGTCTGTGCGACGGCCGTCGCCCTGGCGGCCACCGCCTGTGGCGGAGGGGGCAGCGACAGCGGTGGTGGAGGCGGCGCATCGGGAATCGTCAGTGCCTCGTGGGGAGACCCGCAGAGCCCGCTGGAGCCGGCCAACACCAATGAGGTGCAGGGCGGCAAGGTGCTGGACATGCTCTTCCGCGGTCTCAAGAAGTACAACCCGAAGACCGGCAAGGCCGAGAACATGGTCGCGGCGTCGATCACCACCACCGACTCGCAGAACTTCGCGATCAAGCTGAACCCCGGCTGGACCTTCAGCGACGGCGACCCGGTCACGTCCGACTCCTTCATCAACGCCTGGAACTACGGCGCGCTGCTGAAGAACGCCCAGAAGAACGCGAGCTTCTTCCGCTTCATCGACGGCTACGACGCGGTGCACCCGGAGAAGGAGGGCGCCGCGTCCACCGCCCAGACGCTCGGCGGGCTGAAGAAGGTCGACGACCTGAACTTCACCGTCAAGCTCGGCGCCAAGTTCTCCACCTGGCCCGACACGCTGGGCTACTCGGCGTACGACCCGCTGCCGAAGTCGTTCTTCTCCGACCACGCCGCCTGGCTGAGCAAGCCGATCGGCAACGGCCCCTACACGGTGGACTCGTACACCAAGGGCCAGACCATGAAGATGCGCAAGTGGGCCGGGTACAAGGGTCCTGACGCGGCCCAGAACGGCGGCATCGACCTGCGGGTCTACACCGACAACAACACCGCGTACACCGACCTGCAGGCCGGCAACATCGACCTGGTCGACGACATCCCCGCGTCGCAGCTCAAGAACGCCAAGTCGGACCTGGGCGACCGGTTCATCAACCAGCCGGCCGGCATCATCCAGACCGTCTCGTTCCCGCTGTACGACGCGAAGTGGTCGGGGCCGAACGCGGCGAAGATCCGCCAGGGTCTGTCGATGGCGATCAACCGCGCGCAGATCACCGAGCAGATCTTCCAGAAGACCCGTGAGCCCGCCAGCGACTGGACCTCGCCGGTGCTCGGCGAGGCGGGCGGCTTCAAGGCCGGGCTGTGCGGTGACGCCTGCACGTTCAACCCGACCGAGGCCAAGAAGCTCATCACGGAGGCCGGCGGCCTGCCCGGCGGGCAGGTCACCCTGACGTCCAACGTGGACACCGGTTCGCACAAGGACTGGTCCGACGCGGTCTGCAACAGCATCAACAACGCGCTCGGCAACGACAAGGCCTGCGTCTTCAACCCGATCGGCACCTTCGCGGACTTCCGCTCGAAGGTGACGAGCAAGCAGATGACCGGCATGTTCAGGACCGGCTGGCAGATGGACTACCCGCTGATCCAGAACTTCCTGCAGCCGATCTACTACACCAACGCGTCGTCGAACGACTCGCACTACACGAACGCGAACTTCGACAAGCTCATCAACGAGGCGAACGCCGAGCCGGACACCGCGAAGGCCGTCGCGCTGTTCCAGGACTCGGAGAAGCAGCTCGCCATCGACATGCCGGCCATCCCGCTCTGGTACCAGAACGGCACCGGGGGCTACTCCACCAAGATCTCCAACGTGACGCTGAACCAGTTCAGCGTCCCGGTCTACAACGAGATCAAGGTCAGCTGACCCGCGCGGTGGCCCGGCGCGGTGACACCGCGCCCCCCCCCCCCCCGCCCGACTTTGGGGAAGGCCCCATGGGACGCTATGTGATCCGGCGCCTGCTGCAGATGATCCCGGTGTTCATCGGCGCCACGTTCCTGATCTTCGTGATGGTGTACGCGCTCGGCGACCCGGTGGCCGCGTTCTTCGGCGACCGCGCCCCCGACCCCGCCACGGCCGCGCAGATCCGGCACCAGTACGGCCTCGACAAGCCGTTGTGGCATCAGTACCTCGACTACATGGGGAACATCTTCACCGGTGACTTCGGGACCGCGTTCAACGGGCAGCCCGTCACCGAACTGATGAAGAGCGCCTTCCCGGTGACGCTGCGCCTGACGCTGGTCGCGATCTTCTTCGAGATCGTCATCGGCATCACCTTCGGTGTGATCACCGGTATGCGCCGCGGCCGCCCCATCGACACCTCGGTGCTGCTGATGACGCTGGTCGTGATCTCCATCCCGGTCTTCGTGCTCGGCTATGTGCTGCAGTACGTGATCGCGGTGCAATGGGGCATCGGCGAGCCATCGGTATCGCCGGAAGCACCGCTCAACGAACTGATCCTGCCCGGCATCGTGCTGGCGCTGGTCTCCCTGGCGTACGTCACCCGGCTGACCCGGACGTCCATCGCCGAGAACACCCGCGCCGACTACGTCCGCACCGCCGTTGCCAAGGGGCTGCCCCGGCGCCGCGTCATCCTGCGGCACCTGCTGCGCAACTCGCTCATCCCGGTCATCACCTTCATCGGGACGGACATCGGCGGCCTCATGGGCGGCGCGATCGTCACCGAGCGGATCTTCAACATCCAGGGTGTCGGATACCAGCTCTACCAGGGCATCCTCCGGCACAACTCAGCGACAGTGGTCGGCTTCGTCACCATCCTGGTGATCGTCTTCCTGCTGGCGAACCTGCTCGTCGACCTGCTCTACGCGGTCCTGGACCCGAGGATTCGGTATGCCTGAGGAGTACGACCGATCGAACGAGTCCGTCGCCCCCACCGGCATGGGCGGAGGGATGGACCTGGCCGCCTCCGAGGCCCAGACGCTCGATCACGGGCCGGGCCACGGACCGCAACCGGGCGGCCCGACGGGCAAGCCCCGCAGTCTGTGGTCCGACGCCTGGCACGACCTGCGGCGCAACCCGATCTTCATCATCTCCGCGCTGCTGATCCTCTTCCTGATCGTCATCTCGCTGTGGCCCTCGCTGATCGCCAGCGGCAACCCCCTCCAGTGCGATCTGTCCAAGTCCCAGCAGGGCTCCCAGCCCGGCCATCCCTTCGGCTACGACAACCAGGGGTGCGACGTCTACACCCGCACGGTCTACGGAGCCCGCGCGTCGGTCACCGTCGGCGTCTGCGCCACGGCGGGCGTCGCGCTGCTGGGCGGCATCCTGGGCGGGCTGGCCGGCTACTTCGGCGGCGCCTGGGACGCGGTGCTCTCCCGGATCAGTGACATCTTCTTCGCCATCCCGATCATCCTCGGCGGCCTGGTCTTCCTGTCGGTCGTCACCAATTCCACGGTGTGGCCGGTCATCGGCTTCATGGTGCTGCTCGGCTGGCCGCAGATCGCCCGTATCGCGCGCGGCTCGGTGATCACCGCCAAACAGAACGACTACGTCCAGGCGGCCAAGGCGCTGGGGGCCAACCACACCCGCATCCTGCTGCGGCACATCGCCCCGAACGCGGTCGCCCCGGTGATCGTGGTCGCGACCATCGCGCTCGGCACGTACATCGCGCTGGAGGCGACGCTGTCCTGGCTCGGGGTGGGCCTCAAGCCGCCGACCGTCTCCTGGGGCATCGACATCTCGGCGGCGTCCACCCAGATCCGCAACGCACCGCACATGCTGCTGTGGCCCGCGGGCGCGCTGAGCATCACCGTGCTCGCGTTCATCATGCTCGGCGACGCGGTGCGCGACGCCCTCGATCCCAAGCTGCGCTGACGGAGGCGTTCCATGACCAGCCTGATCACGCAGGTCGAGCAGGATCCGCCGGACCCGCAGGGGGTCCTGCTGGACGTGCGGAACCTGCACGTCGAATTCCGCACCCGCGACGGGGTCGCCAAGGCCGTCAACGGCGTCGACTACACGGTGAGCGCGGGCGAGACGCTCGCGGTGCTCGGCGAGTCGGGCTCGGGGAAGTCGGTGACCGCGCAGGCGATCATGGGCATCCTGGACTCGCCGCCCGGCTTCGTCACCCAGGGCGAGATCGTCTTCCAGGGCCAGGACCTGCTGACGATGGGCAAGGAGGACCGCCGCAGGGTGCGCGGCGAGCGGATGGCGATGATCTTCCAGGACGCGCTGTCCTCGCTGAACCCGGTCCTGAGCGTCGGCGAGCAGCTCGGCGAGATGTTCACCGTCCACCGAGGGATGTCGCGCAAGGACGCCAAGGTCAAGGCGATCGAGCTGATGGAGCGGGTGCGCATCCCCGCGGCCAAGCAGCGGGTGGGCGACTTCCCGCACCAGTTCTCCGGCGGTATGCGCCAGCGCATCATGATCGCGATGGCGATGGCCCTGGAGCCCGACCTGATCATCGCCGACGAGCCGACGACGGCGCTGGACGTGACGGTCCAGGCGCAGGTGATGGAGCTCCTCGCGGAGCTCCAGCGCGAGCTGCACATGGGTCTCATCCTGATCACCCACGACCTCGGCGTGGTCGCGGACGTCGCCGACAAGATCGCGGTGATGTACGCGGGCCGGATCGTTGAGACCTCGCCCGTGCACGAGATCTACCGCAAGCCGGCCCACCCGTACACCAAGGGCCTGCTCCGGTCGATCCCGCGCCTGGACCAGAAGGGCCAGGAGCTCTACGCGATCAAGGGCCTGCCACCGAACCTGCTGCACATCCCGGCCGGCTGCGCGTTCAACCCGCGCTGCCCGATGGCCCAGGACATCTGCCGCACCGATGTGCCGCCGCTGTACGAGGTCAGCGAGACACGGGCCAGTGCCTGTCACTTCTGGACGGAGACCATCGGTGAGTGAGACCACGACCCACTTGACGAAGGAGCCCGCCGTCGCGCCGGACAGGGAGCCGATCCTGAGTGTCCGCGGTCTGGTCAAGCACTTCCCGTTGACCCAGGGCATCCTCTTCCGCAAGCAGATCGGCGCGGTGAAGGCGGTCGACGGGGTCAACTTCGACCTCTACCGGGGCGAGACGCTCGGCATCGTCGGGGAGTCCGGCTGCGGCAAGTCCACCGTGGCCCGGCTCCTGATGAACCTGGAGACGGTGACGGCCGGTCAGGTGCTCTACAAGGGCGAGGACATCACCAAGCTGTCGGGGAAGGCCCTCAAGGTCGTCCGCCGCAACATCCAGATGGTGTTCCAGGACCCGTACACGTCGCTGAACCCGCGCATGACGGTCGGCGACATCATCGGCGAGCCGTACGAGATCCACCCGGAGGTCGCCCCGAAGGGCGACCGCCGCAAGGCGGTCGAGGACCTGCTGGACGTGGTCGGCCTCAACCCCGAGTACATCAACCGCTATCCGCACCAGTTCTCCGGCGGCCAGCGGCAGCGCATCGGCATCGCCCGCGGCCTGGCGCTGCGCCCCGAGATCATCGTCGCGGACGAGCCGGTCTCCGCGCTGGACGTGTCGGTGCAGGCGCAGGTGGTGAACCTGATGGGGCGGCTGCAGGACGAGTTCAACCTCTCGTACATGTTCATCGCCCACGACCTGTCGATCGTCCGGCACATCTCGGACCGGGTCGGCGTGATGTACCTCGGCAAGATCGTCGAGATCGGCAACGACGACGAGATCTACGAGCACCCGACCCACCCGTACACCCAGGCGCTGCTGTCGGCCGTCCCCGTTCCCGACCCGGACGCCCGCGACCGGCGCGAGCGGATCATCCTCGTCGGCGACGTACCGTCCCCGGCCAACCCGCCGTCCGGCTGCCGGTTCCGCACCCGCTGCTGGAAGGCGCAGGAGCGCTGCACGCTGGAGGAGCCGCTGCTGGCCGTCCCGGCGGTCTTCCGCGGGCTCGACTCACCCGCCGCGCACGACAGCGCCTGCCACTTCGCGGAGGAGAAGCAGGTGGTCCCGACGGAGGAGTGACCGGGCGGGCGCGGCCCCCCGCGGCCGTCAGGACGCGCGCACGCCACGGCCCGTACCCGGGTGCTGCTGGGGTGTCCGGGTACGGGCCGCGGGCCGAACGGAGGACGGAAGCCCGGGTCAAAGGGTCTTTTCGGCCGCCCCCTCGATCGCGGCCAGCGCCGGGTCGAGGATGATGTCCTCTTCCCTTGCCGCGATCGTCGGTTCTTCGGGGAAGTGGCACGCCGTGAGGTGGCCGTCCCGGTTGCCGCCGAGCTGGATCAGCGGTGGTTCCTCCGACGCGCACACATCGCGCGCCTTCCAGCAGCGCGTACGGAACCGGCAGCCCGACGGCGGGTTGATCGGGGACGGGACGTCGCCGGCCAGCCGGATGCGCTCCCGGTCCTCCCCGTCGATGTCGACCTCGGGGACCGCCGAGAGCAGCGCGTGGGTGTACGGGTGGCGCGGCCGGTTGTAGATCGAGTCCCGGTCGCCGACCTCGACGATCTTGCCGAGGTACATCACCGCGACCCGCTGGGTGAAGTGCCGCACGATGGCCAGGTCATGGGCGATGAAGAGGAAGGCGATCCCCATTTCCGCCTGGACCTTCTGCAGCAGATTGACGACCTGCGCCTGGATCGAGACATCGAGGGCCGAGACGGGTTCGTCGGCCACGATGAGTTTCGGTTCCAGGGCGAGGGCCCGGGCGACGCCGATGCGCTGCCGCTGGCCGCCGGAGAATTCATGCGGAAAGCGGTTGTAGTGCTCGGGGTTGAGTCCGACGGTCTCCAGCAGTTCCCGGACCCGTTGTTCGCGGCCACCGGGCGGATTGATGTTGTTGATCTCCATCGGCCCGCCGATGATCGTTCCCACCGTCTGCCGCGGATTGAGCGACGAGTACGGGTCCTGGAAGATCATCTGAATTTCCGAGCGGACCGGCATCATCTCCTTGCGGGTGGCACGGGTGATGTCCCGGCCCCGATAGGAGATCTTTCCGCCGGTCGGTTCCAGCAGCCGGGTGATCAGCCGGCCGGTGGTGGATTTGCCGCAGCCGGACTCACCGACCAGACCGAAACTCTCACCGGTGTGGATGGTCAGATCGATACCGTCGACCGCCTGGACCGCACCGACCTTGTGCTTGATCGGAAATCCGGCGTGGATAGGGAAATGCTTGGTGAGGCCGGTGACTTCGAGCAGCGTCTCTCCCGAGGCGCCGTCGCGCGGTGAAGGGACCGCGTCGGCCTTGGTGATGGTGGTGTCCTTGCTCATGATGCTCGCCCCAGATGACCGGTCAGCCCAGCCGGGGCTGAATCTTCTCGATGAATACGGACTGCTTCTGCTCTGCGGTCAGATGACAGGCGGACCCCCGGCCCGCCGGCAGGTCCGGCCGGTCGGTCGCGCAGCGCGTACCGCCGACCAGGTCGAGGAACTCGCACCGGGGGTGGAACGCGCAGCCGGTCGGCGGATTGAGCAGGCTCGGCGGAGTGCCGGGGATCGGGCTCAGCGGTTCGTTGACGTCCGAGGACAGCCGCGGCATCGAGCTGAGCAGACCCCAGGTGTACGGGTGCTGGGGGGACTTGATGACCTCCCGCACCGAGCCGCGCTCCACGGCCCGGCCCGCGTACATCACCAGCAGATCGTCCGCGATCTTGGAGACGACGCCCAGGTCGTGGGTGATCAGGATGATCGCCGAGCCGAACTCCTGCTGGAGGTCCTTGAGCAGGTCCAGGATCTGCGCCTGGACGGTGACGTCGAGTGCGGTGGTCGGCTCGTCCGCGATGAGCAGGTCCGGGTTGCAGATCAGCGACATCGCGATCATCGCGCGCTGCCGCATACCGCCGGAGAACTGGTGCGGATAGTCGTCCACCCGGGTCTTGGGCTGCGGGATGCCGACCTTCTCCAGCATCTCGATGGCCTTCGCCCGGCCCTCGCGCTTGCTCGCGCCGGTGTGCTTCATGAACGGCTCGGCGATCTGCCGGCCCACCGTGTAGTACGGCGAGAGCGCCGTCAGCGGGTCCTGGAAGATCATCGCCATCTTGTTGCCGCGCAGCTTCTCCAGGGTGCGGTTGCTCGCCCCGGTCAGCTCCTGTCCGTCCAGCAGGATCTCGCCGGTGACGGTGGTGCTCATCGGGTTGTGCAGCCCGAGCACCGTCAGGTTCGTCACGGACTTCCCGGAGCCCGACTCCCCGACGATGCCCAGCGTCTTGCCGCGTTCGAGGTCGAAGGAGAGCCCGTCGACGGCCTTCACGATGCCGTCCTCGGTGGAGAACCGCACATGCAGATCACGCACGGAGAGGAACGGATCGGACCCGGGCAGGGCCGGTTCTCCCTCGGTCTTGGTCATGGTGGTCACTGACGGGGCTCCTAGGAGAGGCGCACGCGCGGGTCGATGAACGCGTAGGCGGCGTCCACGATGATGTTGAACAGGACGATCAGGGCGGCGCTGAACAGCATCACGCCCATGAGCATCGGCAGGTCCGTCCTGAGCACCGAGTCCACGGCCAGTCGTCCGATGCCCGCCAGCGAGAAGGTGAACTCGGTGATCATGGCGCCGCCCAGCAGGGTGCCGATGTCCAGGCCCAGCATGGTGACGATCGGGATCAGCGAGCCGCGCCACGCGTACCGGAAGAACACATAACGGCTCGACATGCCCTTGGCGCGGGCGGTGCGGACGTGTTCCTCCTGCAGCTGGTCGATCATCGTGGACCGGGACATACGCGTGTAGCCCGCGGTGAAGATGATCGACAGGACACACCAGGGGATGAGCAGTCCGCTGAACCAGCCGACGGGATCCTCACTGATCGGGACGTACTTGGGCTGGTCCATGATCTGGTTGTTGTAGACCAGCAGGGCCAGCACGATCGGGCCGACGAAGTAGATCTGCATCGAGCTGAGCACCAGCGACACCGAGCTGAAGAACTTGTCGATGAAGGTGCCGCGCCGCCAGGCGGCCAGCATGCCGGCGCCGAGACCGACGAGCAGGAAGACCACGATGCCGCCGGCCGCGAGCGAGAGCGTGAGCGGGAAGCGGTTGAGGATGGTCGGCCAGACCGGGTCCGAGTTGGCGAACGAGTAGCCGAAGCAGGGGGCGCTGCAGTCGCCGACGCTGAAGTGGCGGCCCGCGAAGATGCCGACCATGTAGTGGAAGTACTGGACCGGGATCGGCTCGTCGAGACCGAGGTTCCGGTGGATCAGCGCGATGTTGTCGGGGGTGCAGTTCTTGCCGCAGGACAGCAGTGCCGGGTCGTGCGGGATCGCGAAAAACAGGAAGTAGGTGAAGGCGCTGATGAAGAGCAGGATGACTAGCGCGCCGAGCGTCCGGCGTACGAGGAATCGAAGCATGACAGTCGCAGCTCTCAGAGGACGGCGGCGGTGGGCTGTGCCGCCCGCCGGCGGGACCGGGACCCGGTCCCGCCGGAAGGCGTCTGCGGTGCTTACTGGTTGACGAAGAGCTTCGTCAGGTCGATTCCGGAGGTGACGTTGTTGTAGACGACGCCGCCGACCTTGGAGCCGAAGAGCTGGAGCTGCTTGTAGAACACCGTCGGGACACCGGGGATCACGTCGGTGGTGATGTAGGCGTTGAGCTTGAACCACTCGTCAGCGGCCTTGACCGGGTCGGTGATCGCCTTGATGCGGTCGATCTCCGAGTTGATCTTCGGGTCGTTGACGTGCGAGTAGTTCGGCGCCTGGTCGGCGATCGTGCGGCCGTCGAAGACCGGCGGGATGACGGTCAGGGTGCTCGGCCAGTCCGCGCCCCACGCGCTCGCGTAGATGTCGTAGGGGTTGTCGACCTTGCCGATCAGGTCGTAGTACGTGTCGGACGGCAGGTCCTTGCGCTGGACGTCGAAGCCGGCCTTCTTGAGCGCGTCCGCGATGGCGACCGAGTACTCCTGGCCCGCGGCGGTGTTGATGTACGCGTACGTGATCTTGGTGTTGAGCTTGCCCGCGTCCGTGAGGATCTTCTTCGCGGCGACCTGGTCACCGTCGGGCTTGGCGACCTTGCCGAGCGGGTCGCTCTTCTGGTAGCCGGCGAGGGTCGGGCTGATGTAGCCGCCCGCGTACTCGGCTCCGTACGAGGCACCGAGGGCCTGCCAGACCGGCTTGGTCGGGATGGCCAGCGCCAGCGCCTTGCGGATCTGGAGGTCGGTGATCTTCTTCATGTTGAAGTTGATCTGGCCCACGAACGGCTGGTAGCCGGAGACCGTGCGCTTGAAGATCGAGGCGGTCCCGACGACGGTCGGGGTGCTCTTGGTGTCCACGGCGTTCGCGAAGCTCAGCGACGTCTGGTTCTCACCGGCGTCCGACATCAGGCGCTTGGTGGAGTCCGGTGCCTGGTGGTTGAACGTGATGTCGAAGGTGTCGACGTACTGGTGGCGCGCCGGGTCGGTCTTCGGGTCCCAGTTGGTGTTCTTCACGAGCGTCATGGACTTGCCGCTCTCGAAGGACTTGATCTTGTACGGACCCGACGCGACCGGCGCCTTGTCGTACTTCTCCTTGGTGTCCTTCGCGGAGTCGACCACCGCGTAGCCCGCCATGGCCATCAGGTACGGCGTGTCCGGCTGCGCCGTCGGGAAGTGGAAGACGATGGTCTTGGCGTCCGGGGTCTGCAGCAGCGAGTCCGGCAGGTGCGCGCCCTTGTACGGGCCGTCCGGGAGCAGCTTGCGGTAGTCGGAGCCTGCGGTGTTGGCGAGCCACTGCTGGAGGTAGGCCGGGCCGTTGGTGATGAACGGCGCGAACAGCCGCTCCACCGACCAGCGGATGTCCTTCGAGGTGATCGGCGTGCCGTCCTCGAACTTGACGCCGTCCTTGAGCGTGTACGTCCAGGTCTTGCCGGCGTCGGTCTCCTTGCCGCTGTCGGTGGCGAGGTCGCCGACGACGGTGTACTTGCCCTTGCTGTCGAGCTTGTACGTCGTCAGACCGCGGTGCAGGAGGGTGGCGAGCTGGCCCTCGTTGCTGACGTAGATCTGGCCCGGGTCGAGGTGGGTGTAGCTGTCGCGCTCCAGGGCGTGCAGCGTGCCGCCGGGCTTGGCGCCCGGTACCTCTTCGGCGGGACCCGTGGAGGCGGCGGCGTCACCGAAGGTGATCTGCGACTGCTGCTGCTTCGCGTTCTGGTCCTGCTTGTCCTTGGTGTCGTTCTTGCTCGTACCGCCGCCGCCGCTGCTGCACGCGGTGAGCATCAGCGCGCCCGCCGCCACGGCCACCAGGGTGGCCTTCGTTCTACGCATGTAGACCGTCATAGCTGTCTCTACACCTACCTGTTCGTCGATGGCTGTTGTGCTGACTGACTCATCCGGTGCTGGGGCGGCGGTGCGCCCCCGCGGTACGGCTTCAGCGTCCCGATTTCGGGTCGAACGCATCCCGGACCGAGTCCCCGAGCAGGTTGAACGCGACGATGAAGATCACCATGGCGATGCCGGGGAAGAACATGTAGGTGATGTCGTTCTGGGCGATGTCACCACCCTTGGCGAACATCCGGCCCCAGTCCGGCGTGGGCTCGATGATGCCGACGCCCAGGAAGGAGAGGCCGGCCTCCGCGGTCACGAAACCGGGAAGCATGAAGGTGGCCTGCACCAGGATCGGAGTGACCAGGTTCGGCAGCAGCTCGCGGCGGACGATGCGCCACGACGACGCACCGGTGACCTTGGCCGCCTCGATGAACTCCCGTTCGCGCAGGCTGAGTACCTGGCCACGCAGGATGCGGGAGAGGCCCATCCAGCCGAGGAACCACTGGACGGCGATCAGCGCGGTGACGCGCAGGTAGGTGGGCGTCTCGTCCTGCGGATCGACGAAGATCGCCACCACGATCGGCATGAAGGCCACGAAGAACAGCTGCGAAGGGAACGCCAGCAGCAGGTCGGAGACGCGGCCGATGAAGTAGTCGGCCCGGCCGCCGAGGTAGCCGGAGGTGATGCCGAGCAGGATGGCGGTCGTCACCGTGGCCAGGGTGACCGCGACGCTGATGAACAGCGAGGTGCGGATCCCGTACAGCAGCTGGGTGAAGACGTCGCGGCCGAGCCCCGGCTCGATGCCGAACCAGAAGCTGCTGCTCACCCCGCCGTTGGGCGCCACCGGGTACCCGAACTCGTTGAGCAGGTCGGAGTTGTTCTGCCCGTAGAGGGTGTAGGGGTCCTTGCCGTACAGCTTGGAGATCACCGGCGCCAGGATCGCGATGGCGAAGAAGAAAATGACTACGAACGCGGAGAGGACTCCGGTACGGTCGCGTTTGAAGCGCCGCCACATGAGTTGGCCGGGGGAGAAGCCGACGATGTCGCCGGCCTGTTTGCCCAGGCCCTGGGTCTGAGCCGCCGGGTCGATGGAGCCGTCATCGGCGTCCGTGACCACGGCCTGGGTTTGACTCGTCATAACGAATGCCCCCACACCAGGAGTCTGTCGTCGCGACTGAAAACTTCGTCGCGGGTTGAGCGGACTTTGGCAATGGATTCATCCTCCAGTCAAGGGGGTGGCGGGGGAAGAAACTGCGCATGGGCTCTTCTTGAGCGAAGATTGTGCAGATTGCCGCGCCAGCGTGCTTGACAATGATCCTTTTCGGACGGCATTTGAGGATCTTTGCGGATCAAACGCGTTTACACGTAAGCAACTTGACTGTCGCAACACCGATATACGGACGTAGCACTCTGAACAGCGTACGGCCGTGCGGGTGCCGTGAGCCGGCCGGGACACCTGAGGGTGCCCCGGCCGACTGCCGTTCGGGGAAAGCCTGTTCCCCTCCCTGATGTACGGGTATATCTATGGGAACGGTGTGCCTGGGGGGAGATGGCCTTGAATCAGGGCAATGTGCTCGCGCGGGGAGCGCGGGTCGCGGGCGGGATCATTTGTGTCGTTCTCATTGCTGCAGAGATCATTTGGATCGGCCGGGACATCGGCAATGTGGGCGTGAAAGACACATTTCTGACCTGGATCGGACGTATTTTCTCTGGTCAGCAGCATGCGCCGCTCGGCACGTCCATCACGGACGTGATTCTGGTGGTGATCTATCTGGGCGCCCTGCTGGCGGCCGCGCAGCCGATCGCCTCCGGCGCCTTCGTGACGGCCGGAGTGCTCACGCTGCTCTACCGGCTCCCACTGCTGTGGATCCTGACCGAGGACGAAACCCGGGGCCTCCACCTGCGGGACCGTGCGCTGTACACCGCGATCGGTGCGGTCCTCGCCGCCGTGGCGCTCATCGTCGTCGCGGCCGCCGGACGGCGCCCGGTGGTCTCACCGGCCGACGGTGAGCCGCCCGCTCCGCCGCGCACCGGACCCGCGATCTTCGGCGGGCTGCTGCTGATGTTCCTCGCGCTGGCGTCCGTCGCCTGGGAGGCGTACTACATCCAGCACTTCACCTCGGACCGCATGGGACCGTTCTCGTACTGGCGCCAGTTCGCCGGGAAGCAGCCCTCCGGCGTCCTGCTCGCCCCGCCGGGTTTCTGGGTGGACTGGGTGGTGATCGTGCTGTGCGTGGTCGCCGCGGTGCAGGCGTTTGCCAGGAAGCCGGTCGCGCGCCCGCTGGGCATGGCACTGGGGTGGCTGCTGGCCGCCTACGCGGTGTTCACGCTGGACATCTACGCCAAGCAGAAGATGCTCTTCGAGTTCGGCGACCTGGACACCACCGACATCCTGCAGCAGCTCACCTCCGTCGTGGAGGTCGTCGTGGGAATCCTGATCATCCTGCTGCTCGCGCTGCGCGGCACACACCGTCCGCCGGTAGTGCCCGCCTGGGGGGCGCCAGGAGGTCAGTACGGCGCGTGGGGCGCACCGCCCGCCCCAGCCCCGTACAACGACGCCCCGTACGGCCAGTCGCCGTTCGGCGGCCCGCCGCCCCTCCCGCCGGAGTACCCGCCGAACACGCCACCGCGCCCCCAGACACCGCCCGGCTGGTAGCGGGCGGGACTGCGGGCGCGGAGCGCGCGGCTTCTGCCACCGGTGGTTACGCGACGCCCAGCGTCCGCTTGAGGAACGCCACCTGGAGCAGCAGCAGGTTCTCCGCGACCTCTTCCTGCGGGGTCATGTGCGTGACCCCGGAGAGCGGGAGCACCTCGTGCGGCCGGCCCGCCGCCAGCAGCGCGGAGGACAGCCGCAGCGAGTGCGCCACCAGGACGTTGTCGTCCGCGAGACCGTGGATGATCATCATCGGCCGGACCTGGTCCGCCGCACCCGACAACCCCTCGTCGGTGACGAGGGAGTTGGCGGCGTACACCTCGGGGTGCTCGTCCGGGTGGCCGAGGTAGCGCTCCTGGTAGTGCGTGTCGTACAGCCGCAGATCGGTGACGGGCGCGCCGACGACGCCCGCGTGGAAGACGTCGGGGCGGCGCAGCACGGCGAGCGCGGAGAGATAGCCGCCGTACGACCAGCCGCGGATGCCGACCCGGTCCAGGTCCAGCGGGTACGACCCGGCCAGCGCGTGCAGCGCGTCGACCTGGTCGTCCAGCGTGATCCCGGCGAGATTGCCGACGACGGACTTCTCCCAGGCGGGGGAGCGGCCGGGGGTGCCGCGACCGTCCGCGACGATCACCGCGAAGCCCTGGTCGGCGAACCACTGCGAGACCAGGTGGGCGTTGTGCGCCGACACCACGCGCTGGCCGTGCGGCCCGCCGTACGGGTCCATGAGGACCGGCAGCGGCCCGTCGCCCTCCCGGTATCCGGTCGGCAGCAGGACCGCCGCCGGGATCCGGCGTTCGCCCGCCTCGGTCAGCCGGACGACCGCCCGCAGCGCCGGCTGCTGGGCGTACGAGGTGATGACGGCGGCCGGCTTGTCGTCCCGCAGGACCCGCACCCGGGCGCCGGCGGTCTCCAGCGTCGCGGAGGTGAGCACCGTCAGAGGCCCGGAGCGGACCGCGGAGTGCACGCCGGGCTCGTCCGAGACCCGGGTGACGCCGTGTTCGCCCACCCGGTAGACGTGGATCTCGCCGATCTCGGGGGTGTCCGCCGCGGCCCCGGCCGACGCCGAGACGAGGACGTCGTCCGCGGTGATGTCGAGCACGGCCCTGATGTGCAGCTGCGCGCCGGTCAGCGGCCGGTCGCCGACGACCAGGACGCGCGCCCCGGCCCGCCCGTCGCCCGCCACCACCCCTCCAGGGAGCTTCGCGCCCCCCTTGATGTCGGCGATCCGGACCAGCTTCCCGTCCGGCGTCCAGGCCGGCACCCCGGGGAAAAGATCAAGCCAATCCTGATCTTCCTCGGCGTGCACCGGGTCGGTGCGGCCGGAGTCGGTGTCGACGCTGAGGAAGAGCTGACTGCGCTGGTCACGCGCCTGGACGAGCAGAACGGGCGGGCCGGCCGCCGACCAGTGCACCTGCGCGAGATACGGGTAGCGCTCCCGGTCCCACTCCACGTCCACCCGGGAACCGTCGAGGCCGACCAGCGCCAGCGTCACCACCGCGTTGGCCGTACCGGCCGCCGGGTAGGCGATCTCGGCCGGGCGGCGGCCCGGATGGGCCGGGTCGGCGATCCACCAGCGCTGTACGGGGGTCTCGTCGACCCGGGCGGCCAGCAGCCGCTCACCGTCCGGCGACCACCAGAAGCCGCGGCTGCGGCTCATCTCCTCCTGCGCGATGAACTCCGCCAGCCCCCACGTCACCTCGTCGCCGTCCGGCTCCGCGAGCGCCCGGTCGTTGCCGCCGTCCGCGTCGACGACCCGGAGCGCGCCGCCCGCGACGTACGCCACCCTGCGCCCGTCGGGCGACGGCCGGGGGTCGACGATGGGGCCCGCGGTGGTCAGCTCGCGCGCCGTCCCGGCCCGCAGCTCGGCCACGAACAGCCGCCCGGAGAGCGCGAACGCCGCCAGCTCCACGGCCTGGTCCACCGCATAGCCGACCACCCCGGACGACCCCTCACGGCTGCGCTCCCGCCGCGCCCGCTCCTGCGCGGAGAGCTCCTCGCCGGCCCCCGCCAGCAGCGCCGCCGGATCCGCCGCGATGCGCTCCTGACCGGATTCCGGATCGAGGATCCACAGCAGATTCGACGCGTCGGTCCCGGACCGGGACCGCAGGAACGCCACGCGCTCCCCGTCCGGCGAGACGGTGAACGCCCGGGGTGAGCCCAGCGAGAAGCGCTGCGTCCGGGCGTGCTGACGTGGAAACGAGAGCTCTTCAGTCATGCCACCGACCCTAGAGGGCCGTACCGGCGTCGACCGGGTCTGGCGGAAAACCGGCTATGCGCCCCCGCGTGCTTCCGTGCACCGAGATATGCGGTGGCACGGAAAGTTATGATCAGTTGCCGTGTGTGGGTAAGGGTTAGTAGCAACTGGCAAGTGTCGTGCCCCTGCGTACCTGGGAGGTGAGCCGTTGTGGCGCTATCGATTTCGGCGGTGCTGCTGCTGCTGATCGTCGTGGCCCTGCTGGTCAAGAAGTCTGGGCTCAAAGGCGGCCACGCGGTGGTCTGCACGCTGCTCGGCTTCTACTTGGCGAGCTCCTCCGTGGCCCCGACGATCCAGCAGCTGACGACGAGCGTCGCGGGCATGATCGGGGGCTTCAAGTTCTGAGGGGCACGCACCGGGTCGTTACGCTCTCCCCATGAGCGATCTCCCTCCCAGGCGGCTGCTGCTCGTCCATGCGCACCCGGACGACGAGTCGATCAACAATGGCGCGACGATGGCCAAGTACGCGGCCGAAGGCGCCCATGTCACCCTCGTGACCTGCACTCTCGGCGAAGAGGGCGAGGTCATCCCGACCGATCTCGCGCATCTGGCCGCGGACCGTGACGACACCCTCGGCCGGCATCGCATCGGAGAGCTCGCAGCGGCCATGAAGGAGCTCGGGGTCACCGATCACCGCTTCCTGGGCGGGCCCGGCCGCTACCGCGATTCGGGGATGATGGGCGTCGTCCAGAACGAGAACCCGGACTGCTTCTGGCAGGCCGACGTGGACGAGGCCGCCGGCCATCTTGTGGAAGTCATCCGCGAGGTCCGGCCGCAGGTCCTGGTCGCCTACGACCCGAACGGCGGCTACGGGCACCCCGACCATATCCAGGCGCACCGTGTCGCGATGCGCGCGGCCGAGCTGGCCGCGGCCGAGGGCCACGCCATCGAGAAGATCTACTGGAACTGCGTACCGCGCTCCGTGATCGAGGAGGGCTTCGCGGCCCTCGAGGCGGCCGGCAAGGAGATCCCCTTCGAGGGGATCGCCTCGGCCGACGACGTACCGGGCGTGGTCGACGACGCGAAGGTGACGGCGGCGATCGACGGGACCGCGTACGGGGAGCGCAAGGCCGCGGCGATGCGCGCCCACTTCACCCAGATCGCGGTGGACGGCCCGTTCTTCGCCCTCTCCAACGACCTCGGGCAGCCGCTGTTCGCCTCCGAGTACTACGTGCTGGTGCAGGGGACCGCGGGCGCGGAGCGCGAGGACGACCTGTTCGTCGGGGTGCGGGTATGAGGCCGGCCACGACGGCGGGTGCGGGCAAGGAAGCACAGCGATCGGCGGGCCGCGCGGGGATGGGCGGCACGGGCCGGACCGTGTCGTATCTCGTGCTCGGGGTGCTCGCCGCGCTGGTCGGCGGGGCGGGCGCGCTGGTCCAGGACGGCTGGTTCCCCGGCGGGCTGCTGCTCGCGCTGGCGGGCGTCGCGGGGCTGTTCTACGGCGGGGTGAAGCTCACCGGCACCCGGTTGGGAGCGGCGGTACCGGGCGCCGTGTGGCTGATCACCGTGATGCTGCTGAGCTCCGCGCGACCCGAGGGCGACTTCCTCTTCGCGGCCGGTATCGGCCCGTACATCTATCTGTTGGGGGGAGCACTCGCGGGAGTGGTCTGCGCCACTTTGCCGCAATTGCCCTCATCCGGGGCTAATGACTCCCGACTTGGCGGCTGACCCGCTGTCCGTGGTGTGCTGAGGAGCGAGCGTTCCACCGGTCACGGGGATCGCTCCGGCGCCGCCCAGTATGGTGGTGCGCGCTGGCGAGCCGCCTGAGGATGGCCGTGAGGTGGCGAAGCTAACCGGGAGAGCCTGCTTTGAGTCGTGAAACTGACAGTTCGTCCTCCGGGAACCAGGGGGGTCGCGGCGGGGCCGCGTACCCGTCGGGGACCCCGCCGTACGGAACCCGCCCGTTTCCGTCGCTGCACCCGCAGGAGGGGTCGCAGGACGGCGACGCCACGCCCGAGGCACCGGTGCCGCCGGCCGCCGAGGAGCCCAGGACCGAGACCACGATGACCACCAGGATCCGGATCAACATCCCCGGATCCCGGCCGATTCCGCCGCTGGTCATGCGGACCCCCGTCGAGGACCGCACGCCCGCGGAACCGTCCGGCGACCCCGACCCGGGCCGCCCCGCGTTCAGTTGGAACGCCGTGCCGGCGCCCGCGCCCGCTGCCGAGCCGGCCGGGGAACCGGAGCCGGACGAGGCCCCCGGGCCGGAGCGGACCAGCGACTGGTTCGCCCCCCGGAAGACCTCCGCGGCGGCTCCCGCGCCGTCCCCCGCACCGGGTCCCACGCCGCCTCCGGCATCGGACAGTACCCAGCCGATCAGCGTCGCCGGCCTGCAGTTCCCCGACGACGTCCGCGACCCCCGGCCGGCCGGCGGACAGCCGACGGCGGGCCCGTACCTGGCGCCGCCGATGGGCACCCCGCTCGGTGGCCCGGGAGCCTTCCCCGGGAACCGGGACGACACCCCGTGGCCCGGCTCGAACCCGCTGGCCCCGCAGGACCCCGCGTTCAGCGACCCGTCCTACCGCGATCCCGGCTTCGCCGACCCGGCGTTCAACGGCCCCCCGTTCGGGCCGGGCGGAGCGCCCGGTGAGGGCGACCGCAGCACGCCTTTCCCCGCCTACCAGCCGCCCGCGGGCCAGGGTCCGCAAGGACCGGCGGGACCGACCACCGGCCCGGTGACCGGCGCGGCGCGGCTGCCCCTGGCGGGCCAGCCCGCCCCCGGCACCACCGGGCCCGGTGCTCCCGCCGCCCCCGGTGCTCCCGGTGGGCGCGTGTCGGGCGACACGCTGGTCAGCGGCATCCCGACGGTGCCCGCCGGCCCCAGGACGCCCAAGCCGCCGGCCGCCGGCGAGGACTCCTACCGCTTCGAGGCGGACAGCACTCCGGCGAAGCCCAAGGGCCGCTCCAAGGTGATATTGGCGGGCGGCCTCCTGGTCTTCCTCGCGGGTATCGCCTACGGCGCCGGCCTGCTGATGAACCACGCCGAAGTGCCCAAGGGCACCACCGTCCTCGGTGTCGACATCGGCGGGAAGTCGCGCGACGAGGCCGTCAAGGCGCTCGACGCGAAGCTCGGCAACCGCATCACCGCCCCGATCAAGGTGAAGATCGGCGCCCGGACGCTGGAGCTCAAGCCCTCGGTGGCCGGCCTCTCCATCGACAACCTGGCCACCGTCCGCTCCGTCGCGCACACCGACTACAACCCGGTCTCGGTGATCGGCTCGCTCCTCGGCGGAGCGCGGCCGGCCGAACCCGTGCTCGTCGAGGACGACGAGAAGCTGAAGTCCGCGCTGCAGAACCTGTCGCAACAGGCGGCCGGCGGATCCGGTTCCGAGGGCATGGTGAAGTTCGTCAGCGGCAAGGCCGTCGGCGTACCCGGCACCCCGCGGCAGGCCGTCGACGTCGACGGCTCGATGAAGAAGGTCACCGACGCGTACCGGACCCGCGCCGAGACCGGCCGGGACCAGTTGGTGGAGCTGACCGCCACGACCGTGCAGCCGAAGGTCACCCAGGCCCAGATCGACGAGGCGATCGCCGGCTTCGGCAAGTCCGCGATGGCCGGGATCGTCACCGTGAAGGCCGACGGCTCGCACAAGGTCCCGTTCGGCCCGAACAAGTCGCTGCCCAAGTTCCTGACGATGGTCGCGGACGCCAACGGCAAGCTCCAGCCGTCCTTCGACCTGGTCGTCCTCAAGGACCTGTACGGCAAGGCGTTCACCGGCGTGCTCATCGTGCGGGACAACGGCACGAAGTCCGCCGTCACCCCGAAGGACGTCGCCGACGCGATGCTGCCGGCGCTGAACTCGTCGGACCAGTCCAAGAAGACCGTGGTGATCCCGCACGTGGCGAAGTAGCGCCAGGTCGTATCGTCCTGGGCCCCCGGCAGCGGTCCGGACCATGACATCTGTCATGCGGAAGACACGATGTCCGGCACTGCCGGGAGGGCCCGCCGCTCGGCGAAGCTGATGCCATGACCGCACCAGCCGTACAGACCGCGACCGACGGGCCCACTACGGGCGAACCCGTGGTCGGCTTCAGCGGCGTGAACAAGAGCTTCGGCCCTGTGCACGCTGTCGCCGACCTCACCCTGACCCTGCACCCAGGCGAGACCGTGGCGCTGCTCGGTCCCAACGGGGCCGGCAAGTCCTCGGCCCTCGATCTGCTGCTCGGGCTGCGCAACCCCGACTCCGGCGGTATCGAGGTCTTCGGCACCACCCCGGCGCAGGCCATCGCGCAGGGCCGGGTCGGCGCGATGCTGCAGAGCGGCGGCCTCATGGAGGACGTGACGGTGCGGGAGATCATCTCCCTGGCCTGTGCGCTGCACCCGCGTGCCTACCCGGTGGACGAGGTGCTGGCCACCGCCGACATCACCGACATCGGCGACCGCAAGGTCAACAGGCTCTCCGGCGGCCAGGAGCAGCGGGTCCGCTTCGCGCTCGCCACCGCCGGCGACAACGATCTGATCGTGCTCGACGAGCCGACCGTCGGGATGGACGTCACCGCCCGTCAGGCGTTCTGGGCGACGATGCGCCGCCGGGTCGACGAGGGCCGCACGGTGCTGTTCGCCACCCACTACCTGGAGGAGGCGGACGCGATCGCGGACCGCGTCCTGGTCCTGCACCGCGGCCGGCTCATCGCCGACGGCACCGCCGCCGAGATCAAGGCGCGGGCCGGTGCCCGCCGGATCACCTTCGACCTCCAGGGCGCGATCGACGAACCCGCGCTCAGGGCGCTGCCGCACCTGGTGGGCGTCGAGGTGTCCGGGGCCACCGTCCGGATCCGTTCCGACGACGCCGACGCGACGATGCACGCGGTCTACGGCCTGGGGCTCTACCCCCGCAATCTCGAAGTCGCGGGCCTCGGCCTGGAGCAGGCGTTCCTCGCCATCACCGACGCGGCATCCGCCGAGGAGGCGGAAGAGCGATGAAGACTCTGATCAAGCTGGAGATCCTGCGCGTCCTGCGCAACAAGAAGTTCATGTTCTTCTCGGTGATCTATCCGCCGCTGCTCTTCCTGATCATCACGGCGGGCACCGACCCCAAGGCGAAGCTGCCCGGCACCGATCTGTCGACGGTCGCGTACTTCATGGTCGCGATGTCCGCGTTCGGTGCCATGACGGCCGTCCTGATGGGCAACGCCGAGCGGATCGCCCGGGAGCGCGAGAAGGGCTGGGTGCGCCAGCTGCGGCTCACCGCGCTGCCCGGCCGCGGCTACGTCACCGCGAAGATCGCCTCGGCGGCCACCATCAGCCTGCCGTCGATCCTGCTCGTCATGATCGTCGGCGCGGCCGTGAAGCAGGTGCGCCTGGACGCCTGGCAGTGGGTCGCGATCCTGCTGTGCAGCTGGGCCGGCAGCTTCGTCTTCGCGGCGCTCGGGGTGGCCATCGGCTACGTCGCGTCCGCCGATGTCGCCCGGCCGATCTCGATGATCGCCTACTTCGCGCTGGCGCTGCTGGGCGGTCTGTGGGTGCCCTTCACATCCTTCCCGCAGTGGATGCAGAACATCGCCCAGTACCTGCCGGCCCGGCCCTACGCGGCGCTCGGCCAGGCCGTCGAGCTCGGGGACGCCCCGCATGTGAAGGACATCGCGATCCTGCTGGTCTATCTGCTGGTCTTCGCGGGCGGCGCGGCGTACCTGTACCGCAAGGACACCCAGAAGGCGTGACACCGTGAAGCCCGTGAAGTCCGTGAACCCCGCCGACGGCGCCCGCGCCGGACGAGAGAACTGGGCGCCGTGGCGCGCGGAGCTGGAGGCCGCCGACTCCACCTCCATGGGCCGCGTGCCGGAGACCCGCAGGCAGGCCGTGGTCAAGCTGCTGTGGATCGCCATCTGGATGCTCTACCTGGGCGCCCCGGTGGACGACCTGGTGCACGGCGGCCACGGGACCGCGGTGGTCGTCCTGGCCTCGCTGGGCCTCACGGGATTCGTCATCGCCTATCTGTCGCTGGTCTTCCTGCGGACCAACACCGAGGAGGAGAAGCGCTGGGTGTACTGGGTGCTGTGCGCCCTCGCCGGGCTGGCGGCGGTCACCTCGGCGACCCTGGGCAAGCCCTGGCTGGTGCTCTTCGTCTACGTCTCGGTGGCGTGCGGGGCGGTTCTGCCGCCGACCCGGTCCCGCTGGCTGATCCCGGCCGCCACCGGGGCGCTCGCCCTCATCGGCTCCTTCGTCGACACCCAGCGGGACCTCTTTCCGGCGCTGCTGATCCCTTGCCTCCTCGGAGGGTTCGCGATGGTGGGCATCAGACAACTCGTCCAGACGATGCGGGAGCTGCGCGAGGCGCGGGAGACCGTGGCGCAGCTCGCCGCGACCGAGGAACGGCTGCGGCTCGCCCGTGATCTGCACGATCTGCTCGGCCACTCGCTGTCCCTGATCACGCTCAAGAGCGAGCTGGCCGGCCGGATGCTCCCGGACCGGCCGGTGGACGCCGCGCAGCAGGTCGCCGACATCGAGAAGGTCAGCCGCCAGGCGCTCGTCGACGTCCGTGAGGCGGTGAGCGGCTACCGCCGCCCCACGCTGGCCACCGAACTGGCCGGAGCCCGCACCGCGCTGGCCGCCGCCGGCATCGCCGCCGACCTCCCGGTGGAGCTGCCGCCCACCGCGGCCGCACAGGACGACGGAACGTCCCCGGCGCTCGCCCCGGACACCGAGGGCGCGCTGGCCTGGGCCCTTCGTGAGGCGATCACCAACGTCATCCGGCACAGCGGCGCCACCCGCTGCGTGATCACCCTCACCGAGCGGTCCGACGACGGCGCCGGCACCGTCGTCCTCACCGTGACGGATGACGGCCGCGGCCCCGCCGGCGGCCCCGGCAACGGCCTCTCCGGCCTGGAGGAGCGCCTGCTGCTCGCCGGCGGCAGCCTCACCACCGGCCCGGCGGCGCCGACCGGTTTCACGCTCAGCGCGAGCGTGCCACGGCGTACCCCTGTGGTGACGGTTCCGCCCCTCGCCTGACCTGGTACGCGGCGGCGTCGCGTCCCCCCGTTCGGACGTGTGCCGGTTTCCCGCGGAGCTCCGTCGGCTACCTGTCACCAGCCGAAGACCGCCTCGGCCGGCGCCGGTCCGCCGATCGCCGTTCGCATCCCAGGGCTCCAGGGAGAACGCATGGCTGCACGACGGTCCACGAGCGCCGGACCGGGGCCCGGCTCCGAACGGGCGGGAGCACTGCGCAGGCTCGGTGAGTGGTGCGCCCGGCGCTGCGTCGTGGTCATCATCGTCTGGCTGGTCGCCCTGGCCGGGCTGCACGTCCTGCAGAACACCTTCGGCGGCACGTACTCGGACGACTTCTCGTTGCCGGGCACCCGGTCGAACACCGGCCAGCAGGTGCTCCAGAAGAACGCTCCGGCCTCCAGCGGCACCAGCGCCCAGGTGGTCATGCACGACTCCAAGGGCCAGCTGACCGGCGTCACGGACCAGATCAACCAGACCGTCGCCGCGCTCCAGAGGGTCCCGCACGTGACCTCGGTGACGAGCCCGCTGCCGGCCTCGGCGTCCGCCCCGCCGACGGGTGCGATCTCCAAGGACGGGACGATCGGCTACATCACCGTCCGCTTCGACAAGAATCCCACGTCGATCGGCGAATCCCTGGTCGGCAACGTCGACGGCGCCGTCGCCTCGCTGCGGTCCGCGGGCATCGACGTCGAGTACGGCGGACCTCTCGGCGAGGCCGCCCGGCCCGACACCAAGGACTTCACCAGCGAGGCCATCGGGTTCGCCGTCGCGGTGGTCGTCCTGCTGGTGGGATTCGGCAGCGTCATCGCCGCCGGCCTGCCGCTCGTCAGCGCGCTGATCGCGGTGATCGTCGGGCTGAGCTGTCTGAGCCTGCTGGCGGCGGCCTCCACCTTCGCGAGCGTCTCGCCGACCCTGGCCACGATGATCGGGCTCGGCGTGGGCATCGACTACGCGCTGTTCCTGATCACCCGCTATCGCCAGCTGCTGATGGACGGCGACGATCCGCCCGTCGCGGCGGGCCGGGCGGTGGCCACCAGCGGCCGGGCGGTCCTGGTCTCCGGCTGCACGGTGATCGTCGCGCTGCTCGGCCTGTACGTGTCGCGGGTCAGCTTCATCGGCAAGCTGGGCGTGGCGGCGGGCGTCACCGTGGTCACGGCGGTGCTGGGCGCGCTCACCCTGGTCCCCGCGCTGCTCGGACTGATCGGTCGCCGGATCGACCGCTTCACCTTCCGCAAGCCCGTCGCGGAGGGTACCCAGGGCCTGGAGGGCGAGGCGCAGGGCGGCTGGCACCGGTACGCCCAGCGGGTGGAGCGCCGCCCCTGGTGGTTCCTGCTCGGCGGGGTGGTGGTGATCGCGGTCCTGGCGATCCCGCTGCTGTCGATCCGGCTCGGCCATATCGATGACGGCGCCGATCCGACCAGCTTCACCGACCGGCGGGCGTTCGACCTGATCAGCGAAGGCTTCGGGCCCGGTGCCAACGGTCCGCTGACCATCGTGGTCGACCAGACCGACGTACCGGCCGCCGACCGGGCGGCGCTGGCCACCTCGGTGCAGAAGGCGCTCACCGGCGTACCCGGCGCGGCGAGCATCAGCCCGCCGCAGCCCACCAGCAACGGCCAGGTGCTGATCTCCACCGCGATCTCCGAGGTCGTTCCGCAGGCCGCGGGCACCACGGATCTGACCAACCATCTCGAGGACGACGTCCTGCCGAAGGCGGTGTCGGGCACCGCCGCCCGCACCTATCTGACCGGGACGACCGCCGCCCAGGTGGACTTCCTGGACCTGATCTCCGCACGGCTGCCGCTGATCATCGCGGTGGTGGTGGGGCTGGCCTTCATCATCATCCTGACCGTCTTCCGCGGTCTGCTGGTGGCGCTCAAGGCCGCCGTGCTCAACCTGCTGTCGATCGCCGCCTCGTACGGGGTGGTGGTCGCGGTGTTCCAGTGGGGCTGGGGCGGCCCGGCACTCGGCGTCAACGGCACGGTCCCGATCGAGAGCTATGTGCCGATGATGATGTTCGCCATCGTCTTCGGGCTCAGCATGGACTACGAGGTGTTCCTGCTCTCGCGGGTGCACGAGGCCTGGGAGCGCACCGGGGACAGCAAGGGCAGCGTGGCGCACGGTCTGGAGATCACCGCACGGGTGATCACCTGCGCCGCGCTGATCATGGTGAGCGTCTTCGCCGCGTTCATCCTCAGCGACAACATCGTCATCAAGATGCTGGGTCTCGGCCTGTCGGTGAGCGTCCTGATCGACGCCACCATCGTCCGGCTCCTGCTGGTGCCCGCGGTCATGACGCTGCTCGGCCGGCACGCGTGGTGGATGCCGCGCTGGCTCGACCGGGTGCTGCCGCACGTGGACGCCGAGGGTACGACGGCCTGACGGTGCGGCGGCCCTACTCTGGCCGTATGACTGAGGCCAGCGGCGGGCCACCCGCACGGAACGTACGAGTCCTCCTCGCCGACGACCAGTCGATGGTGCGGGAAGCGCTGGCCACGCTGCTGGGCCTGGAGGACGACATAGAGGTGGTCGCCCAGGTCGCCCGGGGCGACGAGGTGCTGGCGGCGGCCCGCGCCTACGCACCGGACGTGGCGCTGCTCGACATCGAGATGCCCGGCCTGACCGGGATCGAGGCGGCGGCGCAGCTCCGCAAGGCGCTGCCGGGCATCAGGATCGTGATCGTCACGACGTTCGGCCGCCCCGGGTACCTGCGGCGCGCGATGGAGTCCGGCGCCGAGGCGTTCCTCGTCAAGGACGCGCCGGCGTCCCAGCTCGCCGACGCGGTACGGCGGGTGCTGCGCGGGGAGCGGGTCATCGACCCGACGCTCGCGGCGGCGGCGCTGGCCGACGGGGCGGACCCGCTGACCGCCCGCGAGCGGGACGTACTGCGGGCGGCGGCCGACGGGTCGGTGAACGCGGAGATCGCACGGAGCCTGCTGCTGTCCGAGGGCACGGTCCGCAACTACCTCTCGACGGCGATCCAGAAGACGGGCGCCCGCAACCGGGCGGAAGCGGTGCGGATCGCCCGCGAGAAGGGCTGGCTCTAGGGTCTGTCCGGCGGCTCAGTTCAGCAGCGCGCGCGCCGATCTGGCCTGTCCCTGGATGGACTTCGCGGCCTCCGGATCGATGATCTTCAGCATCTCCGCGTAGGCCTCCATCTCGGCCGCGCCCTGCAGGTAGTCACCGCGCCGTACGAGGAGCTGGGCGCGTTCGTAGCGCAGCCGGGCCGGGTGCCGGGGGAGCAGCAGGGCGAGCTCGACGGCCCACAGCTGCACGCCGATCTCCTCGGGCCGGGCGGCCGCCCAGGCGCGGATGTTGTTCAGCACCCGCAGCACGATGTCGAGCGGGTCGGCGGGCACCAGCATGTCCGGCGCCAGCGGGGCGCCGGTCGCGCCCGCGACGAGCAGCCCGGCGTCGTCGGAGTCGAGCACCCGGCCGCCGTGGAACGGGTCGGCGAGCACGAAGTGCCCGGCGGGATCACCCAGGCCGACGACGAAATGGCCGGGCAGGGCCACCCCGTAGACCGGGGCGCCGGCCCGCCGGCCGACCTCGATCCAGACCACCGACAGCAGGATCGGCAGACCGCGCCGGCGGCGCAGCACCTCGTGCAGCAGCGAGGACTCCAGCCGCCCGTAGTCGGCGGGCAGCCCGGCGAAGCCGCAGGTGCCGCCGAGGAGCGCGGACAGCGCGCGGGCCCAGTCGTCGGGCGTCGTGAGGCCGTAGGGCAGCATTCCGGCCAGCCGGTCGAGCTCGATCTGCGCCGTGTCCGGACCGGTCCGGCCGAACTCGGGGTCGGCCTCCGCGCCGATCAGCAGGCACAGCTCGGCGAGGTCGGGCCGCTCCTCGCGGGCCGCCTCCGCGAAGCGCTCACGCCACGGGCCCGTCACGGCGACGGCCGGCGGTAGTGGTAGCCGTGATGGGTGGTGAAGCCCATCCGGTCGTACAGCGCCCGCGCGGCGTCGTTGTCCGCCTCGACCTGGAGATACGCGAACGACGCGCCCTCCTCGACGGCCCGGCGGGCGAGCGCGGCCATCACCGCGGTGGCGAGCCCCCGCCGCCGGAACGCCGGTTCGACCTCGACGGCACCGAACAGCGCCCACCGGCCGTCCACCACGCCGCGCCCGATCGCCCCGGGCGCGGTGGCGAACCAGACGGACGGCCCGCCGAGCACCACCTTCAGTGCCTGTTCCGCCAGGTCACCCGTGCGGTGGTACGACGCGAGCCAGGAATCCCCGGGCTCGCGGGTCAGGGTGACGGCGTCCGCGCCGGGCAGTTCCGCGAGCGGCGCGAGGGGTGCGGTACGGACCAGGGTGTCGGCCTCCCGGAGCCAGCCGCGCCGGTCGAGCTCGGCGGCGAGCGGCCCGTCGTCGGGGACCTGGAGGTACGGGGTCGTGCCGCGTTCGCCGTACCAGCGCACGACGAACTCCAGCGCCTCGTCCAGCGGCATCTCCGGATCACCGTGCGCGAGAACGGAGTTGGCCCGCCGCGTGAAGCCCTCCCGTCGCCCACCACCACCCTTCCGAGGGAGCGCTCCGCGCACCCCTTCTGTGGCCCGCAGCGTCCACTCGCCCAGCCGCTCGCTCTCCGTGGCCGGCCAGGCGCGCGAGGCCGCTTCCTGGAGCTCCGCCGCGCTCACCCGAGCGCTGCGGCGGACCGGAGCGGGGGGCACGACCTTTCCCGCGACCAGCGCAGATTCGGCGATCCGGACGGTTTCACCGTCCCGGCGGGTGACGCACACCACGCCGTGATCCCACGATGCGAGAACACCGAGGGTGTCGCTGAACGTAGGCTGCCCGTCAGCGATCTCCAGTACCCGCCGTACCGAAACGCGTTTCCCCACGTCAGCAGGGCTGATGCGGACCACTAGCCGTCCTGTGGCGGCAAAATCCATAGTCATCAGTGCCCCTCTTGTTCGTCTCGTGCCCAGGAACGGAGATACTAGAGGCGGGCATCGACGACGCCGCGCTCCCGCGCGAGATGAGCCCTACCGAGGAGGAACGACAGCGTGACCTACGTCATCGCGCAGCCTTGTGTCGACGTCAAGGACAAGGCGTGTATCGAAGAGTGCCCGGTCGACTGCATCTACGAGGGCTCCAGGTCCTTGTACATCCACCCGGACGAATGCGTCGACTGCGGCGCCTGTGAGCCGGTCTGCCCGGTCGAGGCCATCTTCTACGAGGACGACACCCCGGAGGAGTGGAAGGACTACTACAAGGCGAATGTGGAGTTCTTCGACGAGCTCGGATCGCCCGGTGGCGCCTCGAAGCTCGGACTGATCGAGCGGGACCACCCCTTCATCGCCGCGCTGGAACCGCAGAACCAGCCCGGCTGATCAAGACCGCACGACGCGTCGGTCCCGTACGGGGAGGCTTCCGTACGGGACCGGTGTCGTTCTCCAGTCCAGGAAAGTGAGCACCAGCGTGGCGCCAGTCTCCGACCGTCTCCCCGTCTTCCCCTGGGACCGGCTAGAGCCGTACAAGGCCGCGGCGGCCGCACACGCCGACGGCATCGTCGACCTGTCGGTGGGCACCCCCGTGGACCCGGTCCCGGCCGTGATCCGCAAGGCACTGTCCGCCGCGGCGGACAGCCCCGGCTATCCGCTGACGTACGGCACCGGCTCGCTGCGGGACGCCGTCGCGGACTATCTGCGGGACCGGCTCGGCATCGCGGGCGCCCAGCCGGCGAACGTGCTGCCGCTGATCGGCTCCAAGGAGCTGGTCGGCTGGCTGCCGACGCTGCTGGGGCTGCGCGAGGGCGATCAGGTCGCCTACCCGGAGCTGGCCTACCCGACGTACGAGATCGGGGCGCTCGTCGCCCGCGCCGAGCCGGTGACGTACGCCGACCCGGTCGCCGACCTCGACCCGGCGCGGGTCCGGCTGCTCTGGCTCAACACCCCGTCGAACCCGACCGGCCGGGTGCTGGACGCCGCCGAGCTGCGCCGCATCGTGGACTGGGCGCGCGAGCACGGCATCCTCGTCGTCTCCGACGAGTGCTACATCGAGCTGGGCTGGGACGCGGCACCGGTCTCCGTGCTGCACCCCGACGTGTGCGGTGACAGCCACGACGGGCTGATCGCCGTCCACTCGCTCTCCAAGCGCTCCAACTTCGCCGGGTACCGGGGCGCGTTCCTGGCCGGCGACGCGGCCGTCGTCAAGGAGCTGCTGGGGGTGCGCAAGCACACCGGCATGATCGTCCCGGCGCCCGTGCAGTCCGCGATGATCGCCGCGCTCGGCGACCGCGAGCACGCCGTCGTGCAGAAGGAGCGCTACGCCCGGCGGCGGGCCGTGCTGCGGACCGCCTTCGAGGCCGCCGGATTCCGGATCGAGCACAGCGAGGCCAGCCTCTACCTGTGGGCGACGCGTGGGGAGTCCTGCTGGGACACCGTCGGTGACCTGGCCAAGCAGGGCATCCTGGTCGCGCCGGGCGAGTTCTACGGTCCGACGGGCGCGCACTTCGTACGGGTCGCGTTCACCGCGCTCGACGAGCGGGTGGACGCCGCGGTGCGCCGGCTGGCCTGACGTCCCCTGTTGTCCCCGCAACGCCGGAAGGGGCCCGGAGAGCGCGCGCTCTCCGGGCCCCTTCGCGTGGGTCCGCCGTGCCTAGCCGCCGATCGGCAGGCTGCTGAGCGGCAGTGCGTCGGTCGGGAGGGTGCTGATCGGGAGGGTGCCGGCCGACGGGAGCGAGGAACCGCCGGGCATGCCGGCGACCGGGAGGGTGTCGGCGCCGGACAGGCCGGCCGCGCCCACGGACTTGGTGGTCGAGCCGAGGAGATCGCCGGTGGAGCCGGCGGCGTCGCCTGCGGCCTTCTGGGCGGCCGGGGCGGCGGTCTTGCCGGTGGTGCCGACCGTCCGGCCCGCGGCCGGGACGGCCGTCTGCACGGTCTTGCTGCCGGCCTCGGTGGCCAGGCCGCTGGCCTGCTGGGAGGCGCCGTCGAGGGTGTTGCCGAGGCTCGCGCCGTCAAGGTTGGTCAGTCCACCCAGGTCAGCCGTCTGCGGCAGCTCGGCGGCCGACGCGGCGCCGGCGCCCAGCAGGGGAGCCGCGGCCGCACCGATCAGCAGGGCAGCACGGGCGATCCGACGCGAAAGGGGGAGGGACATGGTGCTCCTTTTACGGAGGGGGGACGGGACATGTCCGCCGGGCGGACGTGCTGACTACCGCTCCAGGAGCCCGAAGGTTGCGGCCGTTCGAGGTAAAGAGTTGGTAATGCGTCGCATAATAGTGCTCCGGCAAAATGGTCCATTCCGGTCACGGCGCAAAGAAGTGAGGAAACGTCACATCGCTTGCGTCACAAGGGAGTTGGCGGCCGGTCGGGGGAATTGGCCGCTTCCGGAGTTTGACGTAGCCGCTATGCGCCTGCGGGTGATGCGCCGCACTATTGCGCGACCGTGATCCGTACGTCGCCGTCGGCGGTCTCGGCCGCACTGGTGTCGGACTTCTGCCAGCCCTTGCCGGAATCGGCCGCCCGCCACTGCTTGTCCCGGAACGAGACCTTCTCGACCTTCAGCTCCGCGGAATGGGCCACCGCCCACTGCGCCAGCTCCCAGCCGCGGCGCTTCCCGTCCCCCTCCGCCGCGCCTCCGGCGGGGGTCGACGGCACCTGGACGGTCCGCTCGCGCGCCGTGCCGCCACCGGCCCTGCCCTCGGCCGGGCGCGGGGTGACCTGCGGTCCGAACTCACGGGCCAGCTGCTTGCGGACCCGCGCGGGATCGCCCGTCGTAACGGTCTCGCCCGAGCTCAGGGTGCAGCTGAGCGCGCCGGGCTGCCGGCCGGTCAGCGCCGAGGTCAGCAGGGTCGCGTCCGCCTCGTGCTTCGCGTACGCCTGGGGGAAGCCGCTCTTCTGCACCCGCTGGGCGGCCACGGTCAGCGGCAGCCGCGCATAGCCCTCGATCTTCACCAGGCCGTCGAAGAACTCGTTCGTGGCGTGCACCGGGTCCATGATCTGTGCCGGGGTGCCCCAGCCCTGCGAGGGCCGCTGCTGGAACAGGCCGAGCGAGTCCCGGTCGCCGTGGTCGAGATTGCGGAGCATCGACTCCTGCATCGAGGTGGCCAGCGCTATCGTCAGCGCCCGCTCCGGCAGCCCCCTGGACGTCGCGACCGCGGCGATCGTCGAGGCGTTCTCCGCCTGCTGCGATTCGAGCTCCATGGTGTTGCCGTCCGCCGCGACCGTGCACCCGGCGCGCTGGGAGCGGCTCTCGACGACGTAGTAGGCGCCGTATCCGGCGATCCCGAGCAGGACGAGGCCCGCCACGGTCAGCCGGAGTCGGCGGCCGTTCCGGCGAGGACGCCGCTCCGGCGTCGGCGAAGGCTGGGACATGAGGCCCACCGTACCCACACACCGCTCCCGGAGCCCGAACGCCGACGCCGGACGTGCGCACGTCGCGGGAGGCCTCCGGGCACCGCCGGTAGGGTCGGGGGCATGACCGCAAGCCCGCTCGACCTCAGCCAGGATGCCGCCGCCGTCACGGCGCAGCTCGTGGACATCCCTTCTGTCAGCCTCGCCGAGAAGGCGCTGGCCGACATCGTGGAGGAGGCGCTGCGCGCCCTTCCGCACCTGACCGTGGACCGGGACGGGGACGCGGTCGTGGCACGGACGAACCTGGGCCGCGCCGAGCGGGTGGTGCTCGCCGGACACCTCGACACGGTGCCGATCGCGGACAACCTGCCGTCCCGGCTCGACGCCGACGGACTGCTGTGGGGCTGCGGCACCACCGACATGAAGTCCGGCCTCGCCGTACAGCTGCGCCTCGCCGCGACCGTGCCCGAGCCCAACCGCGACCTCACCTTCGTCTTCTACGACGCCGAGGAGATCGCCGCCCAGTTCAACGGCCTCAAGCGGCTCGTCGAGAACCACCCGGAGTGGCTGGCGGGCGACTTCGCGGTGCTCCTGGAGCCCACCGACGCCCAGGTGCACGGCGGTTGCCAGGGCACCCTGCGGGTCAGGGTGCAGACCACCGGCCGCCGCGCCCACTCCGCGCGCAGCTGGCTCGGTGAGAACGCCATCCACAAGGCCGCGCCGATCCTCGCCCGGCTCGCCGCCTACGAGCCCCGCCGGGTCGTCATCGACGGGCTGGTCTACCCCGAGGGCCTGAACGCGGTGATGATCGAGGGCGGGCACGCGGGGAATGTGATTCCCGACACGTGCGCCGTGATCGTCAACTACCGGTTCTCGCCCGATCAGACCGAGGCCGAGGCGCTCGCGCACGTCACCGAGGTCTTCGAGGGATTCGAGGTCGTGCCCACCGACAGCGCGCCCGGCGCGCTGCCCGGACTGTCCCAGCCGGCCGCCGCCGCGTTCGTCGCGGCCATCGGAACTGAGCCTTTCGGCAAGGAATCCTGGACCGACGTGGCCCGTTTCTCCGCCCTCGGCATCCCGGCCGTCAACTACGGTCCCGGCAATCCCAAGCTGGCCCACACCCGCGAGGAGAATGTGTCGGTGGCCGCCGTCCTGGAGGCCGAGGAGCGGCTGCGGGCCTGGCTCACCGCCTGACGCCCAGGACCCGGCGGGGGGGCTGGGTGGGAACCGCACGGGCCGTTATCCGCGTGATGTTCCCACCATGGTGTGATCGGATGCAACCGATCGTGTGGGGGGAAAGAAGGCCGTTCCATGGGACTGACCAGTCCGCTGTTCTTCGTGGTGCTCATCGTCGCGGCCGTCGTGGCCGTGGCGGGGGCCGTGCTGCTGTGGGGGCGTGTGCCGGGCCCCCGGCTGGTCCGGCTGCCCGCCCGCGTCGGGATGATCGTGGTGTGCCAGCTGACGGCGGTCTTCGTGGTGATGGCCGGGGTGAACAACCAGTACGGCTTCTACGCCTCCTGGGACGACCTGCTCGGCGGCGGCAGCGGGGGCGGCAGCATGAACACCTCCGCGAAGCACAAGGCGCCCCCGCCGGGACCGGCGCAGCTGACGGTGAAGTTCGCCCCGTACGCGCAGGGGTTCCGCAAGGCGGACGTGCTCGGCGCCAAATCCGGCGCGTCGGGTGACGTCATGGTCTGGACGCCGCCGCAGTACGACAAGAAGGAGTACGCGAACACCCGCTTCCCGGTGATCGTGGTGCTGCACGGCCTGCCCGGGAGCCCGCGCAGCTTCCTGCGCGCCATGCGGCTCGGCCAGATCATGGAGCGGCAGATCACCGAGGGCAAGGCCGAGCCGGCCATCCTCGTCCTGCCGACGATCACGCCCAAGGGCGCCAAGGCCGGCTGCGCCGACGCGCCGGGCCGGGGCAAGGGCGGCACCTGGCTCGCCCAGGACGTGCCGGACGTGGTCGCGCACAACTTCCGTACGCTGCCCGCCCCGAGCGGCTGGGCGGTGATGGGCATATCGACCGGCGGCTACTGCGCCGCCCGGCTCGCCCTCGACTACCCCTCCCGGTACGTGGCGGGCGCCGCGCTGGCCCCCGACAACCCCGCCGAGGGCCCCCGTTCACCGCTGTGGCTGGCCCACAACACCAAGCCGAACGTGGACCTCCTGGTGGGGTCGAGCGTCCAGGACCCCGAGAGCCCGCCGCGGTTCGCCGAGTGGCTCGGCCACGCGGTGCAGGCGCCGACGACCGTCACCCCGATGCTGCTGGACACCGGCGGCCACAACTGGAAGACCTGGGGACGGATGTTCCCCGACGCGCTCACCTGGGTGAGCAGCCACCTGGAGGCTCCGCGCGTTGTGCCGCTGGCCAGCCCGGACGCGCCGTGATGCGTCGTACGCTGCTCGCATGAGTACCGCACGCAGGGACACGAGCAACGCGCAGGAGGCGGCAGCGGCGGCCAACGAGGCGGCCGAGCACTCTTCTCCGCAGGGACAGGGCTGGCCGGAACGGCACACCGGGCCGGTGGTCCGGAGGCGCGGCCAGGTACAGGCCGGCACCACCGACCAGCGGTTGCTGGACAGCCGCGGCCCCTCGGAATGGGTGCACGGCGATCCCTGGCGGGTCATGCGCATCCAGTCCGAGTTCGTCGAGGGATTCGGCGCCCTGGCCGAACTCGGCCCCGCGGTCAGCGTGTTCGGCTCCGCGCGCACCCCGGTCGACTCCGTGGAGTACGCGGCGGGCATCTCGATCGGCCGCGCGCTGGCCGAGGCCGGCTTCGCGGTGATCACCGGCGGCGGCCCCGGTGCCATGGAGGCCGCCAACAAGGGCGCGGGCGAGGCCGGCGGGGTGTCCGTCGGGCTCGGCATCGAGCTGCCCTTCGAGCAGGGCCTCAACCCCTACGTCGACATCGGGGTGAACTTCCGCTACTTCTTCGTCCGCAAGACGATGTTCGTGAAGTACGCGCGCGGCTTCGTCGTGCTCCCCGGCGGTTTCGGCACCCTGGACGAGCTGTTCGAGGCCATCACCCTCGTCCAGACGAAGAAGGTCACCCGGTTCCCGATCGTCCTGTTCGGCACCGCGTACTGGAGCGGCCTCGTCGACTGGGTCCGGGGCACCCTGATCGAGGGCGGCAAGGCCTCCGCGGCCGATCTGGAGCTGTTCCATCTGACCGACGACGTGGACGAGGCCGTGGCCCTGGTGACCAAGGAGACCGAGGGCTGAGCCGCGCCCCTACGCCAGCCCGCGGCGGGCGACCGCGGGCGGCCGGTGCCCCGCGATGGAGGCCACCATGTCCAGCACCTGACGGGTCTCGGCGACCTCGTGGACGCGGTACACCCGGGCCCCGAGCCAGGCCGAGACCGCGGTGGTCGCCAGCGTCCCGATCAGCCGTTCCTTGACCGGGCGGTCGAGCGTCTCGCCCACGAAGTCCTTGTTGGACAGCGACACCAGCACCGGCCACCCGGTCTCCGTCATCTCCGGGAGCCGCCGGGTCGCCTCCAGCGAGTGCCGGGTGTTCTTGCCGAAGTCGTGCCCGGGGTCGATGAGGACGGCGTCGCGCCGCACACCGAGCCCGACGGCCCGCTCCGCGAGGCCCACGGTGACCCGCAGGATGTCCGCCATGACGTCCTCGTACCCGGTCCGGTGCGGGCGGGTGCGCGGCTCGACGCCGCCGGCGTGCGTGCAGACCAGCCCGGCGTCGTAGCGGGCGGCGACCTCGGCCAGCTTCGGGTCGACGCCGCCCCAGGCGTCGTTCAGCAGATCGGCGCCCGCCTCGCAGGCCGCCTCGCCCACCTCGTGCCGCCAGGTGTCGACGCTGATCACGACGTCCGGGTGCCGCCGGCGGACCTCGGCGACGAAGGCGACCGTGCGGCGGATCTCCTCCTCGGCCGAGACGTCCTCTCCGGGACCGGCCTTGACCCCGCCGATGTCGATGATCGCGGCGCCCTCGGACACCGCCCGTTCCACGCGCAGCAGGGCCGGTTCATCGCTGAACGTGGCGCCCTGGTCGTAGAACGAATCGGGTGTCCGGTTCACGATCGCCATGATGACCAGCTCGTCGTCGCCGAACTCCCGCGTGCCCAGCCGCAGCATTTGCGTGTGCCTCCTGTAGATCGCCCACCGGCGACGATAGCCGCAGGAGGGTGCCGGCTCCCCACAGGAGGGTCCGGCGGGGGCCGGACATGGCACCATCGTGCAAACACATCGCGCGGCCCCGGGAGACGGTCTTGTTCTGGTTCATGCTCATCGCGCTGGTCGCGGTGGTCGCCGCAGTGGCACTGGCCGTACTCGGCGACGGCGGCCCGCTCCGCGACGCGGACCCGGACCGGATCGACGACCGGCTGCCCGTCGACCGCCCGCTGGTCCGCGCCGACATCGACGGGCTGCGGCTGCCGGTGGCCGTACGCGGCTACCGGATGCTCGACGCGGACGAGGTGCTGGACCGCCTCGCGGCGGAGCTGGCCGAGCGGGACGCGCGCATCGCGGATCTGGAGTCGGCCCTGGCCGGCGCCCAGGCGACCGCCCTGGGCACGCCGGCACTGCTGGACCCGCCGCTCTCGCTGTCGGTCCTCGACCAGCCGCCCATGCGGCCGGACGCACCGTCGGACACCCCGCCCTCGCTGCGCAAGGACCCGGAGGACCGCCCCCATGAGTGAGCGCGGCACGGTCACCGGCGAGGACGGCCTGGCCCGCTGCCCCTGGGGGCTGTCGGCGCCGGAGTACGTGGCGTACCACGACGGCGAGTGGGGCCGTCCGGTGCACGGCGACGACGCGCTCTACGAGCGGCTGTGCCTGGAGGCGTTCCAGTCCGGGCTCTCCTGGATCACGATCCTGCGCCGCCGCGAGGGCTTCCGCGCCGCCTTCGCGGACTTCTCCATCAAGGCGGTCGCGGCGTTCACCGACGAGGACCGGGAAAGGCTGCTCGCCGACCCCGGCATCATCCGCAACCGCGCCAAGATCGACGCGTCCCTCGGTAACGCCCACGTGGCCGCCGGGCTGGGCGCCGGCGGCCTCGACGAGCTCATCTGGTCGCACGCGCCGGACCCGGCGGGCCGGCCGGTGCCGCGCACGCTCGACGACGTACCGGCGACCACGCCCGAGTCGGTTGCGCTGGCCAAGGACCTCAAGAAGCAGGGCTTCCGCTTCGTCGGGCCGACCACGGCCTACGCGATGATGCAGGCCTGCGGCCTGGTCGACGACCACCTGGCCGGCTGCCACGTGCGGACCACCAGGTCGTAGACCTGTTGCGCCGCTACCGGCCCAGGTAGCGCGGCGGCTCCTTCTTGAGGAACGCCTCCACGGCGATCCGGTGGTCCTCCGACGCGCCCGCGATGGTCTGGAGCTCGTCCTCCTTCTCCAGCGTCTCCAGGAGCGAGTGGTCCGTCCCGTACGCCAGCGACGCCTTGATCGCCGCGTAGGCCACCGTCGGCCCCGCCGCGAGGCTCCGTGCCACCGCCAGGGCCTCAGCGGCCAGGTCCGCGGCCGGGACGACCTTGTTGGCGATTCCGAGCTCCAGGGCCTCCTGGGCGGTCACGTTGCGGGGGAAGAGCAGCAGATCGGCGGCGCGGCCGTGGCCGATCAGCCGGGGGAGGGTCCACGACGCGCCCGAGTCCGCGGTCAGTGCCACCTTCGCGAAGGACGTGTTGAAACTCGCCGTGTCGGCGACCACCCGGTAGTCCGAGGCGAACGCCAGACCCGCGCCGGCGCCCGCGGCGACCCCGTTGATTCCCGCGACCACCGGCTTCGGCATCGTCGCGAGGGCGGTGACGATGGGGTTGTAGTGCTCCCGGACCGTCGACATCGTGGCGCCCGTGCCGGACTCGCGGTCCTCCATCAGCAGGCCGACATGCTCCTTGAGGTCCTGGCCGACGCAGAAGGCGCGCCCGGTTCCGGTCAGCAGAACGGCCCTGACCTGGGAATCCGCCGCCGCGCCCCGGACGGCCTCGCGGAGCGCGACCTTGGTCTCGACGTTCAGGGCGTTCATGGCATCGGGACGGTTCAAGGTGATGGTCGCGAGCCCGTCGCTCACCTCGTACAGCACGCTGTCGGACATGGATGATCCCCTTCGTCGCGGCTCCGGTCCTGGCCAGCATGCCGGACATCGCCACAGGCGAACATGTGACGTACGTCAAACATTCAACGGGGCGAATGCGGCACGGAACGGGAGTGCGGCGGCGAAGTATCGCAGTCTCATCACCGAATTGGCCGGTTTTGTGGGAGGGGTTTCTCGAACGGATGGGAACCGATGTTGGTCATCGGGTCGGCACATGCGGGATAATGGTCGAGAACCAATGTGTTCGAGTCCGAGCTGGTTTCAGGAAGGGGAACGAGCATGGCGGCCATGAAGCCGCGGACGGGTGATGGCCCGCTCGAGGTCACCAAGGAGGGGCGGAGCATCATCATGCGCGTTCCGCTCGAGGGCGGCGGACGGCTTGTTGTCGAGCTGACTCCTGACGAGGCGGATGCCCTCGGCGACGCGCTGAAGAAGGCCATCGCCTGACACGAGCGCGTTCCCAATAAACGTCACGGCCCCGATTCCTGACCGTTCCAGGTCCGGAACCGGGGCCGCTGCCGTGTCCGGGACCCGGCTACGGGCCTCGGCGGACCGCGCAGAGCAGCCCGTCGTCGGTGGGCAGCAGGACGGGCGCGAACGCCTTGCTCTCGCGGACCGCGCGCATCAGCTCGCGCAGCCGCACGGCCTCGGTGTCCTGATGGGCCGCGTCGAGCGTGCGGCCCTGGGCGAAGGTCCCCTCGAAGCAGACCAGCCCGCCCGGACGCAGCAGGCGCAACGATTCGCCGAGGTAGTCCAGGTACTCGAGACGGTCCCCGTCGCAGAAGACGAGGTCGTACCCGCCGTCCGCCAGCCGCGGCAGGACCTCCAGCGCGCGGCCGGGGATGAACCGGGCGCGGTTGGCGGCGAAGCCGGCGTCCCGGTAGGCCTCGCGGGCCAGTTGCTGGCGGTCGGGTTCCGAATCGACGGTGGTCAGCACGCCGTCCGGCCGCATCCCGAGCAGCAGATGGATGCCGGACACACCGGTGCCGGTGCCGATCTCGACGACGGCCTTGGCGTCGGAGGCGGCGGCGAGCAGCCGCAGCGTCGCGCCGGTTCCGGGGGACACAGGGCGCAGACCGGACTCGTGGGCGCGCCGCCGGGCTCGTATCAGCGCGTCGTCTTCGGCGACGAAGGCGTCGGCGAACGCCCAGCTCGCCTGCCGGTTGCCGGTAATGGCCCTCTCCCTGTCCCCGTCGGTGTTGCGGCCCGCCCGGCGACTGTATCCTCCCCCAGCTACCGCTGGGTGGGACCCCCGAGCCGGGAACCTGCTGATGGGACTGCGCGTTAGTAGGGCGGGACCGAGAACGTGCGGTACGCGGGAAGTGCCTCCGTGCAGCCGCCCCGACCAGGTCCCCGGCGAGACAGCGCACTTATCCGGAGCTAACGGGCGAGGTGGATATGGTAGTGGCTCTACTGGAGACCACCAGAGCCGACAGGGGAGGTGCGGCTGCGGCCGGTGATCGGGGAGTGCTCCGGCATATTCTCAGGTCCTCCGGACAGCCGAAATCCGTGACCAACACTGCTGACCGTTCACGCAACGACGTACCCGCCAACGCGACTTTCGCCACCGACGGGGAGAACCAGGCGTGGACGCCTCCTTCCTGGGAGGAGATCGTCAGCACGCACAGTGCCCGCGTCTACCGCCTGGCGTACCGCCTGACGGGCAACCAGCACGATGCCGAGGACCTCACACAAGAAGTCTTCGTCCGTGTCTTCCGTTCCCTGTCCACGTACACGCCCGGCACCTTCGAGGGCTGGCTGCACCGCATCACCACCAATCTCTTCCTGGACATGGTGCGGAGACGTCAGCGGATCAGGTTCGACGCGCTCGGCGACGACGCGGCGGAGCGGCTCCCGAGCCGTGAGCCGTCCCCCGCACAGCACTTCAACGACACGCACTTCGACGCGGACGTCCAGCAGGCGCTGGACACCCTCGCGCCGGAGTTCCGCGCCGCCGTCGTGCTCTGTGACATCGAGGGGCTGTCGTACGAGGAGATCGCCGCCACCCTCGGCGTGAAGCTCGGCACGGTCCGGAGCCGGATCCACCGCGGCCGTTCCCACCTGCGCAAGGCTCTTGAGCACCGTTCCCCCGCGGCCCGACCGGGCCGTGCGCTGGCCGCCGCCGTACCGAAACCGGGCCTGGAGGGCGGGAGAGCGTGAGCAGTAGCGGTACCGGCCGGCAACACGTCGCATCTGCCGAGCAGCATCTCGGCGATCGGCTCGCCGCGTTCGTCGACGGCGAGTTGCCCGATGACACCCGGGACCGGGTGCTCGCGCATCTGGTGACGTGTCCCCAGTGCAAGACAGCCGCCGATGAGCAGCGCCGGCTGAAGAACGCCGTGGCGACCACGGCGCCGCCGACCCTGTCCGCGGGCCTGCTGGCCCGGCTCCAGGGACTGCCGGGCGGTGGCGACGACGAGGGAAGAGGCCCGTTCGACGGCGGCCTCTTCAGTGCTGATGTGTTCGGGCAGAGCGCGGCGGAGGAGTTCTCCTTCCTGTCCCCTGGTCCCGATCTCGCCGCACCGACCGATGTGCGGTCCCGCGGTTTCCGGATCCATGAGGTCGAGCGTTCGGCGTCCTCGCCCGGTTCGGCCTCGCGCGGCCGGCGGTTCGCCTTCGCGGCGGCCGGCGCGTTCTCGATGGCGGCCATCGCGCTCGGCGGTGCGCTCCCGATGGACGCGTCGATCGACAGCGGCGCCCCGCGCCCCGAGGAACAGGGCCCCGCGGTCGCCCCGCTCAGCGGCGTCAACTCGGTCTCCGACCTCAAACCGCTCCGCAACGACCTGGTGAACTCGGCGGAGGACCGCTATCTGCGGCATCCCCCGCTGGCGGGCGCCACGCCGGCCTCGGTGACCCGTCCGCTGATGGCGTCCGTGCCGGTCACCAAGCCCGCACCGACCGCCTCGCTGACCCCGGCGGCCACTCCAGGACCTGCCGTACACCGCTGACCCGCACGGCTGAGGCCATCCGGCCGTGTGGCACTTGCGGACTTCCGCATACCGCCCGCAGGCTCGAAGAATGAGCGATGAGGCGGACCGGCCGCAGTGGTGGAGTCGCCCGTCGGGCCCGGTGCCCGGCGCGGGCGGCGCGGAGGCGGCAGGACCCGCCCCGGACGAGGCGTTCCCCGACCCGTACCTGCTCAACCGCATGTCCGGCGGCGCCGCCGAGCCCGCTCCCTGGCACGGTCCCGGCACCCCGGCCCGCGCCCGTCGCGGACGGGCGGCCCCGCTGATCGCGGGCGCCGCGCTGGTGGCGCTGCTCGCCGGCGGGATCGGCGGAGCGGCCGGCGTCTACGCCGAACGGCACAGTGCCCAGGACGGCGATCAGGTGACACTGCCCCAGGTCTCCGAGGGCAGCGCCGACCGGGCGGGCGACAGCGTCGCGGGGATCGCGGCCAGGACCCTGCCGGGCGTCGTCTACATCCATGTGAAGGGCGCCGCGGGCGAGGACACCGGCACCGGGTTCGTGCTGGACGCCAAGGGCCACATCCTCACCAACAACCATGTGGTCGGCGCCGCCGGCAAGGGTGCCGACATCCAGGTCACCTTCAACGGCGGCCAGCTGAGCAAGGCGAAGGTGGTCGGGGTGGACAGCGGCTACGACCTCGCCGTCATCGAGGTCAGCGGGGTGTCCGGGCTGCGGCCGCTCACCCTCGGCAACTCCGATTCGGTGCGGGTCGGCGATCCGGTGGTCGCCATCGGCGCCCCGTACGGCCTCGAAGGCACCGTCACCGCGGGCATCATCAGCGCCACCCGCAGGCCGATCACCGCCGGCGGCGCCACCGACGGCACCGACGTCAGCTATGTGGACGCGCTGCAGACCGACGCACCGATCAACCCCGGCAACTCCGGCGGCCCGCTCGTCGACGGGCAGGGGAGGGTGATCGGGATCAACAGCGCGATCCGGGCGGCCGACGACTGCGGCCCGGCCGGCGGCCAGGGCGGCAGCATCGGCCTCGGCTTCGCCATCCCGGCCAACCAGGCGAAACGGGTCGCAGAGGAGCTGATCAACACCGGTAAGGCCACCCACCCGGTGATCGGGGTGACCGTCGACATGACCTACGAGGGGGACGGCGCCCGGGTCGGCGGCAAGGCGGGCACCACCGCGGTGACCCCCGGCGGTCCCGGCGACCAGGCCGGCATCGAGGCCGGTGACGTCATCACGGCGGTCGACGGCGAGCGGGTGCACCGCGGCGAGGAGCTGATCGTCAAGATCCGCAGCCACCGACCGGGTGACCACCTCACACTCACCCTGGTGCGCGCCGGAACGGAGCGTACGGTCGAGCTGACCTTGGGTTCGGCCACCGGGGGCTGACCCTTTACCCGGTGTCGACGTAGTGTTGGCCCAAGCCACTCCCGCGCTGCCCGCGCGGCCAGGTACGGTAAGTCGACCCGGACCCTGCCCACCCGGCTGTGGACGTCCCAAGGAGCTGCAAGGTGTTCTTCGACATAGGCCCGATGGAGATGATCGCGCTTGTCATCCTTGCGGTGCTCGTCTTCGGCCCGGACAAGCTGCCGAAGGTCATCCAGGACACGATGTCGTTCATCCGAAAGGTGCGGGCCTTCTCGGACAGCGCCAAGGAGGACATCCGCAAGGAGCTGGGGCCCGAGTTCAAGGACTTCGAGTTCGAGGATCTGAACCCCAAGACGTACATCCGCAAGAACATCCTGGAGAACGAAGAGCTCGGTCTGCAGGATCTGCGCAACGGTTTCGACTTCCGCAAGGAGATGGCCGAGGTCACGGATGCCGTGAACGGCACCGACACCACGGCCGCGGCCGCCGCCGGCGCCGCGGGTGCCGCCACGAGCACCCCGGACCGGCTCCGCAAGCGCGAGACGCTGGACAAGGACGAGCCCCCGCCGTTCGATTCCGACGCGACCTGAGTCAACCTGTTTGTCCCGTTCCACCCCTTGGGGTGGCTATTCTCCATGTGTCCGCCATCACCGTGCGCCGTTTTGGCCTCCGGGCCCGGCTCCGGTCCGGCAAGATGGCGGAGCCCAAAAGGGCATGGAGGAGGCGCCACCCCGATGGAGACGAAGACCGGCACAGCGGATCGAGCGGTCGACGGCTACTTGATGGCCGACTTCCCGTGGTACGGGCTGGACGAGGCGTTCACCGGACGCCGCTGGCTGACCGCGGTCGGCACCAGCGCGGACGGAACCGTGGAGCACGGCTCGATAGGGCATGGCGACGAACCGTCCATCAAGGCGGAGACCACCGACCCCCAGGCCCAGCGGTTCGCCGTGGTCGTGACGGTCGCCCGGCGTCCCGGCCGGCGCAGCTCGGACGGCACCGGCGTACTGGAGGCCACCTCGGTGTCCTCGGCGGCCTGGCTGGCGGGCTCCGGCCTGCTGTCCTGCACCTGGCCCAGCCATATGGAACGCGCACTGCGCCAGGACTGGCTCGACCAGCAGATCGCGACCGCCTGGGACCTCGCCGACGATCTGGCCGGCCCCCACTGGTCGACCCTGACGCTCCCGGTGGACGGCGAGCCCACCACGTTCCACTACCGGGAGTCCGCGTACGGCTGGGTCCTGGCGGGCTCCGCGCGCGGCGCCCACCTGGGCGCGTACGGGCGCGGCATGAGCGCGTACGGGCTGGGACTGGCCGTGGTGAAGGACATCACCTCGTACGACGGCTGACGGCCGGCATGACGGTGCCCCCGACCGCACTGCGGCCGGGGGCACCGTCATGAACTCAGAACTTGTTCCGCGGGGTGATCCCCAGCGACATACCCGCCAGGCCGCGGGCCCGACCGCCGAGCTTGCCGGCGATCGCCTTGAGGGCGAGCGCCGCGGCGGAGTCCGGGTGGCTCAGGACGACCGGGCGGCCGTCGTCGCCGCCCTCGCGCAGCCGTACGTCGATCGGGATCTGGCCCAGCACCGGCACCGTCGCGCCCGTGGTCCTGGTCAGGCCCTCGGCGACCCGCTCGCCGCCGCCGCTGCCGAAGACGTCGACGATCTCGTCGCAGTGCGGGCACGGCATCCCGGACATGTTCTCCACGACGCCGACGATCTTCTGGTGGGTCTGCACCGCGATGGACCCGGCGCGCTCCGCGACCTCGGCGGCCGCCTGCTGAGGCGTCGTCACCACGAGGATCTCGGCGTTCGGGACGAGCTGCGCGACGGAGATCGCGATGTCGCCGGTGCCCGGCGGCAGGTCCAGCAGCAGGACGTCCAGGTCGCCCCAGTACACATCGGCGAGGAACTGCTGCAGCGCGCGGTGCAGCATCGGGCCGCGCCACACCACGGGCGCGTTGCCCGGGGTGAACATGCCGATCGAGATGACCTTCACCCCGTGCGACGACGGCGGCATGATCATGTTCTCGACCTGCGTCGGCCGGCCCTCGACACCGAGCATGCGCGGTACCGAGTGGCCGTAGATGTCCGCGTCCACGACGCCGACCTTGAGGCCGTCGGCGGCCATCGCCGCCGCCAGGTTCACCGTCACCGAGGACTTGCCGACGCCGCCCTTGCCGGAGGCGACCGCGTAGACCCGGGTCAGCGAGCCGGGCTGGGCGAAGGGCACCTCGCGCTCGGCGGTGCCGCCGCGCAGATTGCCGGCGAGCTCCTTGCGCTGCTCGTCGCTCATGACGTCCAGCTCGACGGTGACACCGGTGACGCCCGGTACCCCTTCGACTGCCGTGGTGACATTCGTGGTGATCGTCTCGCGCATCGGGCAGCCCGACACCGTCAGATAGACGGCGACCTTCACGGTGCCGTCGTCCGCGATGTCCACGGATTTGACCATGCCGAGATCAGTGATCGGCTTGTGGATCTCCGGGTCGTTCACCGTCGCGAGCGCCGCGCGCACGGCGTCGGCGGTCGGAGCGGATCCGTGAATGTCGGTAGCCATACGGTCGATGGTACGGCGCTCACCGGTCGGTTCCGGCGTCGCCTTCGTCACGCCGCTCTTCCAGTTCCTTCAGCAGATCCTGGAGCTCGGAACGGATCCAGTCGCGGGTGGCGACCTCCCCGAGGTTCATCCGCAGCGACGCCACCTCCCGCGTCAGGTATTCGGTGTCGGCGATGCTGCGCTCGTTCTGTTTGCGGTCCTGCTCGTGGGTGACGCGGTCCCTGTCGTCCTGCCGGTTCTGCGCGAGCAGGATCAGCGGGGCCGCGTACGACGCCTGGAGCGAGAGCATCAGGGTCAGGAAGATGAAGGGGTACTGGTCCCAGCGCATCGAGTCCGGAGCGAAGACGTTCCACAGCACCCACAGGATGATGAGGACCGTCATCCAGACGATGAAGCGCCCGGTGCCCAGGAAGCGCGCGATCCGCTCCGAGAACCGGCCGAACTCCTCCGGGTCGTAGGCCGGCAGCAGCCGCCGCCGGGTCGGGCGGGGCTGGTCCAGGCGGACCCGGTGCCGCGGCGCGGCGGTGGAGCCGCCCGGTGTCTTCGCGCGCTCGCGCTCCACGTCAGCGGGCATCGGCGGGCCTGTTCTCGTCCGGGCGGGCCTCACCGACGTGGTACGCGCCGGCCGCGCCGTGCAGCTCGGTCTCGCGCCAGTCGTCGGGCAGCAGGTGGTCCAGCACGTCGTCGACCGTCACCGCGCCGAGCAGCGATCCGCTCTCGTCCACGACGGGTGCCGAGATCAGGTTGTACGTGGCGAGGTAGCTGGTCACCGCGGACAGCGGGGTGCCGGGCGGCAGCGGCAGCAGGTCGGTGTCGACGATGGAGCCGACCAGGGTGAAGGGCGGGTCGCGCAGCAGCCGCTGGAAGTGCACCAGACCCAGGTACTTGCCGGTCGGGGTCTCGTCGGGCGGCCGGCAGACATAGACCTGGGCGGCGAGCGCGGGGGACAGGTCGGGGTTGCGGACCCGGGCGAGCGCGTCGGCGATCGTCGCGTCGGGCCGCAGCACGATGGGCTCGGTGGTCATCAGGCCGCCGGCCGTGCGCTCCTCGTAGGAGAGCAGCCGGCGCACATCGGCCGCGTCCTGCGGCTGCATCAGCGTGAGCAGGCGCTCCTGGTCGACCTCGGGCAGCTCGGAGAGCAGGTCGGCCGCGTCGTCCGGGTCCATCGCCTCCAGGACGTCGGCCGCGCGCTCCTCCTTGAGCTTGCCGAGGATCTCCACCTGGTCGTCGTCCGGCAGCTCCTCCAGGACGTCGGCGAGCCGGTCGTCGTCCAGGGCGGCGGCGACCTCGCCGCGGCGCTTGGGCGACAGGTGGTGCAGCACGTTCGCGAGGTCGGCGGGGCGCAGCCGCTCGAACGTGGCGAGCAGGTTCTCGGCGCCCTGTCCGTGCTCCTCCAGGGAGAAGCCGGTCACGGCGGACCAGTCCAGGGTCAGCGTCTCGCCGCGCCTGCGCAGCGCACCGCCCTTGCCCCGGCGGACGAAGACCTTGTCGATCTCCCAGTCGCGGCGGGCTGGCAGCTGCACCATCGAGATGTCCAGCACCGTCACCTCCTCGCCGGTCGCGACGATCCTGACCCGCCGGTCGAGCAGTTCGCCGAGGACCAGGGTCTCGGTCGGCCGCTGCTCGAAGCGCCGCATGTTGACGACGCCGGTGGTGATCACCTGGCCGGACTCGACGCCGGTCACCCGGGTCATCGGCAGGAAGATCCGCCGCCGGCTGACCACCTCGACGACCAGCCCGAGCACCCGCGGCGGCTTCCCGCCGACCCGCAGCATGACGACAAGGTCCCGGACCCGGCCGACCTGGTCGCCGCCCGGGTCGAAGACCGCGACACCGGAGATGTGGGAGATGAACACGCGCGGGGCACCTGCGGCCATGCGGTGCCTCCTGGCGTCGTGCGGGTCACGGTTCGTCGCTGTCAGGCTAACCCGCTCGGATCTTGGCTGCCGCACGGTGCTGCTCCGCGGGGCGGCGGGCGACCCCGGGCAGGCACCGGGCAGGCACCGGGCAGGCACCAGGCAGGCACCGGGCAGGCCCTGGCAGGCCACAGGCTCCAGGTCGCCCGTGGAATGGTGCGGTCCGGGTCTCGGCAGGGAGCTGTACGCTGCGGTAGCTTCGGGTCTCCCCACCACCGTTCCCCTGCCGCTGGAGGAAGAGAACACGTGTTTCCCGGCCGCCGATCCGTTGTTCTAGTCGGGGCGCTGTGCGCCGGACTGACCCTCGCCGGCTGCGGCGACCCGGACGCCGGGACCAACGGGGTCGCCAAACTGCCCCCCAAGACGATCGAGCAGCGAGCCCGCGACGCCGCCGCCGCGGCACAGACCGTCCGGCTGTCCGGCACCGTGGTCAGCAAGGGGAAGACGTACAAGCTCGACATGCGGCTGCGCGGCAACGGCGGCGTCGGCGACGTCTCGACGCAGAGCAGCACGTTCCAGCTGCTGCGGGTCGACGACGACCTGTATTTGAAGGCGGGCGCCGACTTCTACGGTGACGCCGGCTCCGACAAGAACAGCCAGGCCGCCGCGGCGAAGCTGAAGGACAAGTACGTCAAGGTGCCGGCGGGCGACCCCGCCTACCAGCAGTTCAGTGGCTTCACGGACAAGAAGGTGCTGCTCGACGCGCTCTTCGCGCTCAACGGCGAGCTGTCCACCGGCGACCACCGCAAGGTCAACGGCACCCGCACCATCGCCCTCGCCGCGGACGGCGGCGGAGGCGGCACCCTCGACGTCTCCCTGGAGGGCAGCCCCTACCCGCTGCGGTACGAACGCGCGGGCGGCTCCGGCACCCTCACGCTCGCCGACTGGGGCAAGGACTTCGCCCTCGCGGCGCCGGACGCCGCCCATGTCGTCGACTACGGCAAGTCCGTGACGGGCACCTCGGGCGGCTGACGCCGCCCCGGCCGTACGATCCGGGTACTACCGTCAGCCGCGCTTCCTGCGGCGGGCCAGCAGCCGCGGCAGCGCCTCCGGCATCGGCTGCCGGGTCGTGGCGGGCGACGGAACGGGGCCGGCCGCACCCGAGCCGTCCGGCATGGTGCCGGGCTGCTCGCTCGGCGGTCCTGACGGTACGAGCCGCAGCACCTGGCACTCACGCGCCCAGCGCACGGTCATCGTCTCGGCGTCCGGTGCGTTCAGCCGCTTGCCCTTGAGCTCCTCGACGGCGGCGGTCCACCCGTCGCTGTCGGGGACGAGCGCGGAGACGGTGGCGGGCCACGCGACCAGCCGGCCGCCCTTGTCCTTGCTGCGCACCGTCACGACCGCGGTGCCGCCGTCGGTCAGCCCGCCGAGCGGCTGCTCCCCGGGGCCGCCGCCGACCACGCACATCGCGCCGTCCACCCAGGCGTGCCACACCGCCTGCGGCGGGCGGCCGGTCGGGGCCTGGACCCAGACCAGGCCGGACTTCTTGGTGGCCTCCTCGACGAGGGCGGTCTGTTCGGCGGTTTCCGTCATGGGGCTCACCTTATTCGGTGCGCCCGTCCCCGCGGCGTGCTCCGCGGCGTTCCCTGCGGCCCTCCAGGCGGGTCCAAGCGCTGGACGACAGGAGCATGCTCTTGTCACGGCCCTTACGCTGGTCGGAGACCCTGTTCCGACCGAGGAGAACCCGTGTCCGCCGAGCCGCGCACCGTCGCCCCGCCAGTCGCCGTGCCCCCCGCGGCAGCGGTCGCGCACCGGCCGCTGGACCTGACGCTGCTGGCCGTCGCCATCGCCGGCGTCTCGTTCTCCGCGCCGCTGATCGCGGCGACCGCCGCCCCGGCGCTGGCCATCGCGTTCTGGCGGAACGCCATGGCGATCGGGGTGCTCACCCCGTTCGTGCTGCGCAGCAACCTCGGCGAGCTGCGCCGGATGGGCCGCCGCTCGCTGCTGCTGTCGGTGGCGGCGGGCGCGACGCTCGCACTGCACTTCGGCCTGTGGCTGCCGAGTCTGTCGATGACGTCGGTCGCGACCTCGACCGCGCTGTGCACCACGACCCCGATCTGGACCACGATCATCCTGCGGATACGCGGCCACCGGCCGCCCCGCATGGTGTGGGCGGGCACCCTGCTGGCCGTGGTCGGCGTCATCATCCTGACCGGTATCGACATGTCGACCGACACCCGCGCGCTGGCCGGTGACGCGCTCGCGCTGGGCGCGGGCATGGCGGCGGCCGCGTACGTCCTGCTGGGCGCCGAGGTCCGCAGGACCGCCAGCACCACCGCGTACACCTACATCTGCTACTCGACGACCGCGGTCGCGCTGCTCGTCGCGTGCCTGGTCTCCGGCGCCTCGCTGGGCGGGTACAGCGGTGAGACCTGGCTGAAGCTCGTCGCGCTCACCGTCGCCGCGCAGCTGCTGGGCCACTCGCTGCTGAACCGGGTGGTGCACGGGCTCGGCCCGTCCACCACCTCGACCGCGATCCTGCTGGAGACACCGGGCGCGGCCCTCATCGCGGCACTCTGGCTCGGCCAGACCCCGCCGGCGATGGCCTACCCGGCGCTCGGAGTGATCCTCGCCGGCCTGGCACTGGTGATCCTGGCGGACCGGAAGGCCGGCCCGGTGCCGGCAGACCTGCCGGCGACGCCCGGGGGAGCCTGACCACCACCACTGCCGGCAGCGGCCACCTACAGCCAGCCGTTCCGGCGGAATCCGCGGTGGATGCTGAAGCAGATGGCGACTGTCGCGCACAGGACCATCGGGTAGCCGTAGCGCCAGTGCAGCTCCGGCATGTGGTCGAAGTTCATGCCGTACACCCCGGTGATCATCGTCGGGACGGCGAGGATGGCCGCCCATGCGGTGATCTTGCGCATGTCCTCGTTCTGCGCGACGGTCGCCTGCGCCAGGTTCGCCTGCAGGATCGAGTTGAGCAGATCGTCGAAGCCGACCACCTGCTCGTGGACCCGCGCCACGTGGTCGGCGACATCGCGGAAGTACTTCTGGATCTCGGGGTCGATCAGCCGCATCGGCCGCTCGCTGAGCAGCTGCATCGGCCGCAGCAGCGGTGAGACGGCGCGCTTGAACTCCAGTACCTCGCGCTTGAGCTGGTAGATCCGGCCGGCGTCGCCACCGCGCGCGGACTTGCCCTGCGCGGCGGAGAAGACGTCGATCTCCACGTCGTCGATGTCGTCCTGCACGGCCTCGGTGACGGCGAGATAGTCGTCGACCACCTGGTCGGCGATGGCGTGCAGCACGGCCGAGGGGCCCTTGGCGAGCAGCTCGGGGTCCTCCTCCAGCCGGTGCCGCAGCGCGCGCAGCGAGCCGTGGCCGCCGTGCCGGACGGTGATGACGAAGTGCCGGCCGGTGAAGACCATGACCTCGCCGCTCTCCACGACCTCGCTGGTCGCGGTGAGTTCGGTGTGCTCGACGTACCTGATGGTCTTGAAGACGGTGAACAGGATGTCGTCGTAGCGCTCCAGCTTGGGGCGCTGGTGGGCGTGCACGGCGTCCTCGACGGCCAGCGGGTGCAGCCCGAACACCTCGGCGATGCCGGCGAACTCCTGCTCCGTGGGCTCGTGCAGACCGATCCAGACGAAGCCCTCGCTGCGGCTGCCGGTGCGCACCTTCTCCAGCGCGACGGCCGGGTCGATGTGGTCGCTGCAGCGCGCGCCGTCGCGGTAGACGGCGCAGTCCACGACCGCGCTCGTCGCGCTCGGCGTACGGGTCGCGCCGTAGTCGTATGAAACGGCGCTCTTGCGCAGGGAGGGACGGACCACTGCACGCAGGTCACGGATCATCGACATGGCAAGCTCCTTCACGGACTGGCCGACGGCACGGAAGCCGCACTGAAATGCTGATCAAGGCAGGGTGATCACAAGGCAGTTCAGGGCGCTCTTCCGGCGCGATGCCCGCGGCGGGCGCGGATCCATGGGGAAGTGAGAACTTCCGTGTTTCCCGGCGACGGTGCTGGGTATGGAACGCGAAGACTCAGCCGGCGAGGCGGCGGAAGGAAGAGCGGGCAGGACTGCAAGGTCGACTATGATCCATGTCAACCCCACCTCCTCCGGCCGATCCCCGCTGAGGGATGACGTATACCCATGGCAGCGCCGGACTTCACGGCGGGCCAACGCCCCACCTTAGCAAGCGCCCGGAGCGCTCCTGCCCGGCTTTGCCTGTTCCATACGGTTCCCCTACCTGTCGCGGGCACGGCGGACCTATGCTCCGCGGTATGGGCGATCTTCTTCAGCTGGTCGAGGCGCGACTGCACTCGGCGTTCGGTGAGCGGCACAGCAGGGCGGCGGTGACCTTCCTCGGCACCGACCGTATCGAGGTGCTGCGCTTCGTCGACGGCGATGTGCTGCGCTACGCGACGCTCGGCATGTCGCGGCAGCCGATGAGCGATCCCCTCGCCACCGTCGCCGACCCGCTGCGCGGCCCGCGCGCCGAACTGGTGCTGTCCGTACGGGCCGGGCTCGCCCCCGTGGACCAGGTGCTGCGGCCGCTCGCCGTGCTCGCCGCCTCGCCCCAGGTCGAGGGCGTCGTGGTGGCTCCCGGCGCCTCGCTGGACGTCGGCGGACCGCTGTGGACCGGCGCGCCGTTCTCCGCCGTGCTGGTCGCGGAGCCCGGCGGCCTGGTCGAGGACCTCGGCCTGGACGAACCGCTGGACCCGGTCCGGTTCTTCCCCGTGCTGCCGATGACACCGAACGAGGCGGCCTGGAAGCGCGTCCACGGCGGCGCCGCGCTGCAGGAACGCTGGCTGAAGTACGGCACGGATCTGCGCGACCCGCTGCGGGCGTCGGTACCGCTCACCGACTGACCCGGCCGACCCGTCCGGACCCGCCCGTCGTACGTCCCGCCGCACGTTCCGTCCCCACAAGTCCCGCCCCTGGAGCCCGTCCCGCCGTGCGTACGGCTGATCCCTCGACGCCGGACGGGTGATCGTCCTTGACGCGGGCACGTCGCGGGAGGACCGTTGGGCTCTATGAGGGGCGAACCCAGTTGCCCGAAGTGTGGTGGCCGGGTGCGAGCGCCCGGCCTCTTCGCCGATGCCTGGCAGTGCGGCGTGCACGGGACCGTGTATCCGCTCCAGCCGGTCGTCCCGCCGAGCGTCGAGGCGCTCGGGGTGGTGGTGCACCGCGCGAAGGTACCGGTGTGGATGCCCTGGCCGCTGCCGGTCGGCTGGCTGTTCTCCGGGGTGGCCTCCGCGGGCGACGACCGCAGCGGCGGGCGGGCGGCCGCCGTGGCCTGCTCCGGTCCCGGGCCGCTCGGCGGCCCCGGTGAGCTGCTGCTGATCGCCGAGGAACTGGGTGTGGGCCTCGGAGCGCGCTACGCGGGCATCCAGGGACCCGATCCCGGCCCCTCGATGTGTGTGGACCGGTCCCCGCACACCAAGGTGCTGGCCGCGGGCCGGCCCACCCCGCTGTGGCATGTGGAGGACGCGCCCGGTGACCGGGCGGTCTTCGCGGGCGAGGCGCTCGGGCTGTGGCTCTGGGCGATCGTGTGGCCCGAGCAGTCCGGGCTGATGATGTACGACGAGCTGGTGCTCACCGATCTGCGGGACGCGGGGGCGGAAGTCGACCTGCTGTCGTGCGGTGCGCTGTCTCCCCGGCTGCTCTCCTGAGATTCGCAGGTTCCCCGGCCCGCTATCCTTATTTTCCGAAAGCCTGTGCCGTATACCGCCTAGCGCCGTTGGGAGCCGTGCCGTGCGCATCGACCTGCACACCCACTCCACGGCCTCGGACGGTACGGACACCCCCGCCGAGCTGGTGCGCAACGCCGCCGCCGAGGGTCTCGACGTCGTGGCGATCACCGACCACGACACGGTCGGCGGCCATGACGAGGCCGCCAAGGCGCTGTACGACCTCGGGTCGCCGCTGACGCTGGTGACCGGCGCGGAGCTGTCCTGCAAGGTCGACGGCATCAGCATGCACATGCTGGCGTACCTCTTCGACCCCGTGGAGCCCGAGCTGTTCCGGGAGCGCGAGCTCGTACGGGACGACCGGGTGCCGCGTGCGCGGGCCATGGTCGGCAAGCTCCAGGAGCTCGGCGTCCCGGTCACTTGGGAGCAGGTCGCCGCGATCGCCGGTGACGGCTCCGTGGGCCGGCCGCACATCGCGACCGCGCTCGTCGACCTCGGCGTCGTGGACACCGTCTCGGACGCGTTCACGGACCGGTGGCTGGCCAACGACGGCCGCGCGTACGTCGGGAAGCACGAGTTCGACCCCTTCGACGCCGTACGCCTGGTGAAGGCGGCCGGCGGGGTCACCGTCTTCGCGCACCCGGGCGCCCACAAGCGCGGCGAGACCGTTCCGGAGCGCGTCATAGCCGCTCTGGCGGCGGCCGGACTCGACGGCATCGAGGTGGACCACATGGACCACGACGAGGCCAGCCGGGCCCGGCTGCGCGGCTTCGCCGCCGAGACGGGGCTGCTCGCCACCGGCTCCAGCGACTACCACGGCAGCCGCAAGGCCTGTCGGCTCGGGGAGTTCGTCACCGACCCCGAGGTGTACCGGGAGATCGCGCGCAGGGCGACCGGCGCGGTCCCGATCAGCGCCGTCTAGCGCTCCTCCCGCCCCCCGGCGGCCCCGGCGCCCCGCGTCCCGCCGCCTCCTCGCCGCTCGTTCCCGCCGTGCGTCCTGATGCCCCGGCCTCAGACGCCGGCGCCCCGCCCGTTTTGCCGGCCCACCGCGGAAAGCCCCCACTGAAATGCTCGACGTCACCCTCTTCGGGTCGGTCTTTGTCACGCTCTTCGTGATCATGGACCCGCCCGGGATCACCCCGATCTTCCTCGCGCTGACCTCCGGGCGCGCCACCAAGGTGCAGCGCCGGATGGCCTGGCAGGCGGCCTCCGTCGCCTTCGGCGTCATCACCGTCTTCGGCCTCTTCGGCCATCAGATCCTCGACTACCTGCATGTCTCGGTCCCCGCGCTGCGGATCGCCGGCGGTCTGCTGCTGCTGCTCATCGCGCTCGACCTGCTCACCGGCAAGATGGACGAGCCGACCCAGACCAAGGACGTGAACGTCGCGCTGGTGCCGCTGGGGATGCCGCTGCTGGCCGGGCCCGGTGCGATCGTGACCGTGATCCTGGCGGTGCAGAACGCCCACGGCTTCGGCGAGCAGGCGTCGGTGTGGCTGGCGATCGCCGCCATGCACGTCGTGCTGTGGCTGGTCATGCGCTACTCGCTGGCGATCATCCGGCTCATCAAGGAGGGCGGTGTGGTGCTGGTGACCCGGCTGTCCGGGATGCTGCTCTCGGCCATCGCCGTTCAGCAGGTGGCCAACGGGGTGCTGGGGTTCGTGCACGGCGAGGGCTGACCCGGACGGCCCCCGTGGCGCCCACCGGACGCAGAAGCGCCCCTGTACGTCTTGCGTACAGGGGCGCCGTCGTCGAATGCTGTCTCAGATCGCCGGTCGGATGTAGATCCGCTGGCCGATGGCCGCGGCCTGTTGGACGATCTTGTTGACGGCGGCGGCGTCCACGACTGTGCTGTCCACAGCGGTGCCGTTCCGGTCGTCGAGTCGCATGATCTCGAAGCGCATGGTGCTTCTCCCTTCGTCGCACTGTCCATGAGTAGTCAACGAACCCCCTCACTAAAACATTCCCTACGCTAATGAAAACTTTTCCGAGCCTAAGTACTCACGAGTACGGGACAATGGCGGACCTATGGACAACGACAACGCGCTGGCCGCCATGGCCGCCGGTATCGAGCGCACCAACGAGCTCCTGCAGCGGGTCCTGGCCGAAGTCGCCACCACCCCCGCCACCCACGCCGTGTTCGTGGACGCCGGCTACGTCTACGCCGCCGCGGGCCGCCTCGTCGCGGGCACCGAGGACCGGCAGACCTTCGACCTGGACGCCGAGGGCATCATCGAGGCGTTCATCGACAAGGCGCGCTCGCTCTTCCCGGACAGCCGGCTGCTCCGCGTCTACTGGTACGACGGCGCCCGCCGCCGGATCCACACCCGCGAGCAGGAGCGCATCGCCGAACTCCCCGACGTCAAGGTCCGGCTCGGCAACCTCAACGCCAGCCGCCAGCAGAAGGGCGTCGACTCCCTCATCCGCACCGACCTCGAATCGCTCGCCCGGCACCGCGCCATCAGCGACGCGGTCCTCATCGGCGGTGACGAGGACCTGGTGTCCGCCGTCGAGGCGGCCCAGGGCTACGGCGCGCGGGTGCACCTGTGGGGCATCGAGGCCACCGAAGGACGCAACCAGGCGGACCCCCTGCTCTGGGAGGTCGACAGCCAGCGCACCTTCGACCTCGAGTTCTGCAAGCCGTATCTGACCCGGCGACCCGTGCCCGAGTACGGTGACGCGCCGGTGCCCTCGCGGGCGGACGTGCACTTCGTGGGCGCCCGGGTGGCCGGCCAGTGGCTCGCCGTCCGGGGCCGCGACACCCTCGCGGAACTGCTGCCCGGCCGGCCCTATCTGCCGCCGGCCTACGACCAGGAACTGCTCGTCGAAGCCGAGGGATTGCTCGGCATCTCGCTGCGCGCCCACGCCGACCTGCGACGTTCGCTGCGCGACGGCTTCTGGGACCACCTCACCGCCCAGCTCTGACTCCTCACTCGCCCTTCGGGCTCCAGAAATCGATCAGCGCCTCGGCCGTCGCCTCCGGCTGGTCCACATTCGGTGAGTGCTCGGCGCCCTTGATGACCACCCGCCGCGCGCCCAGCCGCAGCGCCATCTCGTCGAGCCACTCCGGCGGCCACGCGTAGTCGACGTCGCCGGAGAGCACCAGCGTGCGGATCGGTACGGCGGCCAGCTCGGCGACCCGGTCGGGCTCCGCGATCAGCTGCTTGCCGGTCGCGATCAGCTGCTCGGGGACATTGCCCATCCAGCGCCGGTACAGGAACTCCGCGATGGCGGGCGGGACGTCCGGCGCGTCGGCGTTCTCCGCGTCCATGTCGCGCATCGCCTGCCAGACCGCCTCCATCCCCATCGCGGGCAGCGCCTCGACGAGCATCCGCGTCCTGGCCTGCTGCTCGGCGTCGATGGCGGCCGGCCCGGAACTCATGATCGTCAGAGACGTCCACGGCGGTGCCGCGTCGATCGCCGCCGCCCGCACGATCAGCCCGCCCAGCGAGTGGCCCAGTACGTGCACCGGACCCGAACCGCCCAGCGCCTCGGTCTGCGCGAGGACGTCGGCGGCCAGTTCGGCCTGGGTGTACGCGCTCTCCTCGGGCGGGCCGCCCGTCTCGTGCTGCCCTCTGCCGTCGACCGCGACCACCCGGTAGCCGGCCAGTGCCAGCGGTTCGAGCAGCGCGATGAAGTCCTCTTTGCTCCCGGTGAACCCGGGCACCAGCAGGGCGGTGCCCAGGACCGCCGTTCCGGCGTCCAGCACCGCGAAGTCGCCCCTCGCGGTGGCGAGGCGGTACGCACGGGCCCCTTCGGGCAGCTCCAGTGTCGGCGGTCTGCTCATGCCGTGAGATTACGCGACGCGTGTGTACGACAGGTTGCGGACAGCGACAGACCGCCGACGCCCCCGGTGGAGAACCGGGGGCGTCGGCGTTGCTGGTGGTGCTGTTCCGCTGTGCTGTTCCGCGGGTCGGTCAGCTGTCGGCCGGCTCGGCCTTCGCGGGACGGGTACGACGACGGCGGCGGGCCGGCTTGGCCTCGTCACCCTCGGCGGTGGGAGCCTCGGCCGGAGTGGCCTCGACCATGGTCGCCGGAGCGCCCTCCGCGGCCGGAGCGCCCTCCGCGGCCGGAGCGCCCTCCGCGGCCGGAGCGGCGGCGCGGGTACGGCGACGGCGGCGCGGGGCCGCCTTCGCCTCGCCCTCGGTGTCCGCCACGTCGATGACCGGGGTCACGGCCGCGGCCGCATCCACCGCGACGACGGCGGTCTCACCGGCACGGGTGCGGGTGCGCTGACGCGGGGTGCGGGTCCGCGGCGGACGCTCCTCGGTCACGGTCGCCGCTGCGGCGACGGCGGGCTTGCGCCCACCGGTCCTGCCGCGGCCACCGGTCTCGCCGAGGTCCTCGACGGTCTCCGCGCCGAGGCCGGCACGGGTCCGATCGGCCCGGGGCAGTATGCCCTTGGTGCCGGCCGGGATGTTGAGCAGCTCGTACAGGTGCGCGGAGGTGGAGTACGTCTCCTCCGGCTCGTCGAACGGCAGGTCCAGCGCCTTGTTGATGAGCTTCCAGCGCGGGATGTCGTCCCAGTCGACCAGCGTGATCGCGATACCGGTCTTGCCGGCGCGGCCGGTGCGGCCGACGCGGTGGAGGTACGTCTTCTCGTCCTCCGGCGACTGGTAGTTGATGACGTGCGTCACACCGTCGACGTCGATACCGCGGGCGGCGACGTCGGTGCAGACCAGCACGTCCACCTTGCCGTTGCGGAACGCGCGCAGGGCCTGCTCACGAGCACCCTGGCCCAGGTCGCCGTGGACCGCGCCGGAGGCGAAGCCGCGCTGGGCGAGCTGGTCGGCGATGTCGGCCGCGGTGCGCTTGGTGCGGCAGAAGATCATCGCGAGGCCACGGCCGTCGGCCTGCAGGATGCGGGAGACGAGCTCCGGCTTGTCCATGGAGTGCGCGCGGAAGATGTGCTGCGTGATGTTCGCGACAGTCGCGCCCTCGTCGTCCGGCGAGGTGGCGCGGATGTGCGTGGGCTGCGACATGTAGCGGCGGGCCAGGTTGATGACCGCGCCCGGCATGGTGGCCGAGAACAGCATCGTCTGGCGCTTCGGCGGCAGCATGGCCATGATCCGCTCGACGTCGGGCAGGAAGCCCAGGTCCAGCATCTCGTCGGCCTCGTCCAGGACGAGGGCGCGCACCGACTTCAGGTTCAGCTTCTTCTGGCCCGCGAGGTCCAGCAGCCGGCCCGGGGTGCCGACGACGATGTCGATGCCCTTCTTGAGGGCCTCGACCTGCGGCTCGTAGGCGCGGCCGCCGTAGATGGCCAGGACGCGCACATTGCGCACCTTGCCGGCGGTCAGCAGGTCGTTGGTGACCTGCTGGCACAGCTCACGGGTGGGGACGACGATCAGGGCCTGCGGCCCGTCGGGGAGGTCCTCGGCCTTGGCGCGGCCGGCCTCGACGTCGGCGGCGACCGTGACGCGCTCCAGCAGCGGCAGGCCGAAGCCCAGCGTCTTGCCGGTGCCGGTCTTGGCCTGGCCGATGATGTCATTGCCCGCCAGGGCGACCGGAAGGGTCATCTCCTGGATCGGGAACGGATTGATGATGCCGACAGCCTCAAGGGCTTCGGCGGTCTCGGAAAGGATTCCGAGGCTGCGGAAAGTCGTGGTGGTCAGGATGCTTGCCTCTTCTGTGAGACGCGGCACTGGGCTGTGAGGGGGGTCGAGCGTCCGCGTCCGGAAAGGAACGCCGGGCGCTGACCGCGCAGGTGTCGTCCAGCCGTGGGTGGCTGAGAAGCGCGGGACCGCTGCCCTCGCACATGCCGCGAGTGGGCCCCTCCTGCTGTCAGGAGGGCGGTCGGTGTAGGAGCCGATCGGGCCACCGACCGGGCATCCAGATACTGCGTACAGTGCACAGGAAATTGCCGAAAATCGGCGGAGTGCATTACCACTCTACCCCGGAAACACGCAGCTGCACCCGATCAAATGTTTCGGCGGGGGCTACGGGGGTGGTCCGGCGGGACCCGGACTTGGCTATTGTGCGCAGCATGGAGACGCCTGACGAGACGACCGCACCTGCCACCGGAATCGCTGCCCTGGACTGGGCCGGAGCTTCCGCGGACCCCCACTACCGGGCCGCGGTGGTGGATCTGCTGGGTGCGCTGGCCTACGGCGAACTGGCCGCGTTCGAACGCCTCGCGGACGACGCGAAGCTCGCGCCGGAGCTTGAGGACAAAGCTCAGCTGGCCGCCATGGCGGCGGCTGAATTCCACCACTTCGAGCGGCTGCGGGACCGGCTTTCCGAGATCGGGGCCTCCGCGAAGGAAGCCATGGAACCCTTCGGCGCCGCGCTGGACGAGTTCCACCGGCAGACCGCTCCGTCGGACTGGCTGGAGGGTCTGGTCAAGGCCTACGTCGGCGACTCGATCGCCTCGGACTTCTACCGCGAGGTCGCGGCGCGGCTCGACACCGACACCCGCACGCTCGTGCTGGCCGTACTGGACGACACCGGCCACGCCAGCTTCGCCGTCGAGAAGGTCCGCGCCGCCATCGAGGCGGACCCGCGGGTCGGCGGCCGGCTCGCGCTGTGGGCGCGGCGGCTGATGGGTGAGGCGCTGTCACAGGCGCAGCGCGTCGTCGCCGACCGGGACGCGCTGTCCACGATGCTCGTCGGGGGAGTGGCCGGCGGTTTCGACCTGGCCGAGGCCGGCCGGATGTTCACCCGGATCACCGAAGCGCACACCAAGCGGATGGCGGCACTCGGGCTGGCTGCCTGACCCTCGCTCAGGCCTGGTCCTCAGCTGTGGTCCTCAGCTGTGGTCCTCAGGCCCGCCCCGCGACCGAGTGGCGGAGAAAGCGCCGGTCGTCAGCGGGGCGGAGGAGCAGGCTGAGCAGCGCCGCCGCGACGAGCGCCGACACCGGGAGCGTCACGGCCGCGTGGCCGGCGCCGAGAACCGTACGGGTGATCAGACCTCCGACCAGGGCCGCGATCGGACCGGTGGCGAGGACGAGGACGCGGGACGGGAAGCGTTCGGGCAAGAAGTGCGTGGCGGCGTAGGCGATGCCCAGACCGAGCGCGGCGAATGCGACTGCTTCCCACATGTACGGGGTCCTTCCCGAGGGGGCCGACCGTTGCATAACGGTCCTACCCCTTCGGGGAGCCGGACAAAACGGAGGGCTCGCACCCGATTACGGTGCGAGCCCTCCGCCGTCGTCACATCGACGCGCCGAAGCCGACCTTCCGGCTGGCGGGCTGGCCGATCTCCACGTACGCGATCTTGGCTGCGGGGATGAGGACCTTGTGGCCCTTCTCGTCCACCAGGCTCAGGAGCGGCGACGCGCCGGAGAGGGCGTCAGCGACGGCCTTCTCGACCTCCTCGGCCGACTGCACGCTCTCGATGCTGATCTCGCGCGGCGCGTGCTGCACGCCGATCTTGACCTCCACGGCTCTGTACCTCCAGGTCTGGCGGTGTGCGCGTCTTCGCGCCGTACGCAGGAAACACTAGCCGGGCTCGGAGGGGTGGAATCCGAAGATGATGAACGCCGGTAGCGAACAGCGACGGGGAATAACCGGCGGTGGCCGTCCGCGGCAGCCGTCAGTGGTGGCCGGCGGCCGTCAGTGGTGGCCGTCCGTGCCGTGCAGCGGGAAACCGGCGATACCGCGCCAGGCCAGCGACGTCAGCAGGTTGACGGCGGTGTCCCGGGGGATCTGGCTGTTGCTGGAGAGCCAGTAGCGGGCCACGACCTGGGAGACGCCGCCGAGGCCGACGGCCAGCAGCATCGACTGTTCGCGGGGCAGCCCGGTGTCCTCCGCGATGACCTCGCAGATCGCCTCGGCGCACTCCAGCGAGACCTTGTCGACGCGCTCGCGGACCGCGGGCTCGTTCGTCAGGTCCGATTCGAAGACCAGCCGGAAGGCGCCGCCCTCGTCCTCCACGTACGCGAAATAGGCGTCCATGGTCGCCTCGACGCGCAGTTTGTTGTCGGAGGTGGAGGCCAGTGCGGTACGCACCGCTTGCAGCAGTGACTCGCAGTGCTGGTCGAGCAGCGCCAGATACAGCTCCAGCTTGCCCGGGAAGTGCTGGTAGAGCACCGGCTTGCTGACGCCGGCCCGCTCGGCGATGTCGTCCATCGCGGCGGCGTGGTAGCCCTGGGCGACGAACACTTCCTGGGCCGCGCCCAGGAGTTGTTCGCGGCGGGCCCGGCGGGGCAGGCGGGTGCCGCGCGGGCGTGCCTGAGTGTGCTCGATGGCTGTCACGCCGCCTCCCAATCTGTTGAAGGAACACTGCGGGTGCCATCGTACTTTTCGGTAACGGGGCTGTGCGCGGTGCGAGAGCACATTCTCACTACCTGGAACCTTTCAGCGATAGTCCTCCTCGTCCAGGTTGACGACACGACGTTGTTCCGCGACGTCCGCGGGATCGGCGGACGCGACGGGCGAATCGGAGTCCTCCCCGGCCGGGACGTCGTCGCGGTGGACGACATCGGTGTGCTGCTCGGCGGCATCGGCTTCGGGGGTTTCGATGTCCATCTCGATGGCCGGATCGTCGGCGGCGGCCTCGAATTCATCCTCGGAAATCTGGACTTCGTCGGACACGGTGACTCCCTTCCTTACTGTCGAGCGTAGGAGCGCGGGGTCCTGAGCGCAGCCTGTGAGGGCGAACACACAGGCGCATGCGTGATCGTCTCGTAACATTGCCCCATGTCCTCGACGGAGTCTCCTCAAGCTGCGATCGCTCCCGCAGCCGTCCCCCCGCAGGGGCCGCGGCTCGGACCAGGGGAAACGCAGCGAAATGTGAGCCTGCCCGGTCTCTCTCTGGTGGTCCGCGAGCGGACCTCGGAGCGCGACGGACTCGAACCGGCCGTTCTTGTGCACGGACTGGGCGGTTCGTCGCAGAACTGGACACAACTGATGGACCGGCTGGCCGACCGGCTCGACAGTCAGGCACCGGATCTGCCCGGCTTCGGCTTCTCGCCGCCGCCGGACGACGGTGACTACTCGATCGCCGGACACGCCCGGGCGGTGGTCCGGCTGATCGAGTCCGGCGAGCGGGGTCCGGTCCATCTGTTCGGCAACTCGATGGGCGGCGCGGTGGCGACGAAGGTCGCGGCGGCCCGTCCCGACCTGGTCAGGACGCTGACACTGGTCTCGCCCGCGCTGCCGGAGCTTCCGCCGCAGCGCACCGCGTGGCCGACGGCGTTCGTCTCGATGCCGGGGATCCCGGCGCTCTATCTGCGGGCGACCAAGGACTGGCCGGCCGAGCGGCGGACCCAGGAACTGCTCACGCTGTGTTACGGCGACGCCTCGTCGGTCGGTGACCGGGCGCGGGCGGAGGCGGTCGAGGAGTACGAACGGCGGATCGCACTCCCGTACTTCTGGGATGCGATGGTCCGTTCGACACGGGGCATCGTCAACGCGTACACCTTGGGTGGACAACACTCTCTGTGGCGGCAGGCGGAGCGGGTACTCGCGCCGACGCTGCTGGTCTACGGGGGGCGCGACAAGCTGGTCTCCTTCCGGATGGCGCGGAAGGCGTCCCAGGCGTTCCGCGACTCCCGGCTGGTGACGCTGCCCGACAGCGGGCACGTCGCGATGATGGAGCACCCTGACGTGGTGGCACGGGCCTTCCGGGACCTGCTCGATCAGACGGACGGTCACGCGGTGAACGAAAAGACGGGCGCTCGCGTAATGAACGACACGACGAGCGACGCGGCGAGCAGGAGCTGATTGAGGGCGTGGGGAAACACAGCGCGGGCGGCGGCCGGCAGAGCCGCGACAACGACATATCGAGCACCCTCGGTGGCGGTCGTGCAGGCCAGGGCCGCAGACGCCGGGGTGACGTCGGCGTTCCCGTCTCCGTCCCGTCCCAGGGTCCGGCGCCGGGTGCCCGCTACGACGGCGGTTACGTCGTCGGCGACCACCCGGACTCCCGCCCGCACCCCGAGCACCGTGAGCACGCCGCCTGGGGCGCCCAGGACGGCTGGGCGGCGGAGAGCGGCCGTGGCCGGAGCACCGGCTACCGGCCGGACGAGCTCCCGGACCCGTACGACACGGGTCAGTGGCAGACGTTCGACGAGCCCGTCCTCCCCGTCCCGGATCCGTACGACACCGGTCAGTGGCAGACGTTCCAGCAGTCCGTCCACCCCGTCCAGGACCCGTACGACACCGGCCAGTGGCAGACGTTCGACGAGCCGGTCCTCCCGCCGCAGTCCTTCGAGGCCCCGCCCGGCCGCCGGATACCCCGGCAGCGCGTCGAGCAGGAGACGGTTCCGGAGCCGGAGCCGGAGCCCGTCCTGGACTCCGACCTGCCGGAGGCCACGGCCGCCGACACCGGCCGGAAGAGCGGTGGCAAGGGCCGTACGTTCACCGGGATCGCCGCCGCCGCGGTGGTGACCGTGCTCGCCGTGGTCGTCGCCGGGCAGGTCGGCAGCGGTGGCGCCGGACACAGCGAGGCCGGGGCCTCCGACGGCGCGACCCGCGACGGCAGCGACGCGGCCTCACGGTCGAAGGACCGTCCGACGCCCGGCGTCGCACCCTCCAACGCACCCGCCGTGGCCGTCGCCGGCTACGACCAGCTGATGGCCAGGCAGTACCCGCTCGACGCCAAGCTGGCCCTGAGCGGCCAGTTCCAGACGATGCCGGGACACGACCCGGCGCCGGGCAAGGGGAAGGTGCTGCGCTTCCGGGTGGACGTGGAGAAGGGCCTGCCGCTCGATTCCGCGCTCTTCACCCGGACGGTCTTCACCACCCTGAACGACGACCGGAGTTGGGGGCACGGCGGGACCAAGACGTTCGAGCGGGTGTCATCGGGCCCCGTCGACATCGTCGTCACGCTCGCCAGCCCCGGCACCACTGCCAAGTGGTGTGCGAAATCCGGCCTGGACATCACCGTTGACAATGTGTCATGTGACGCCGCGTCCACCGAGCGCACCATGATCAACGCGTTCCGCTGGGCACAGGGCGCCGTCACGTTCGGCCCCGACCGGATGCACGAGTACCGGCAGATGCTCATCAACCACGAGGTCGGCCACCGGCTCGGGCACGGCCACGTCGGCTGCCCGAAGGCGGGCGAGCTCGCGCCGGTCATGATGCAGCAGACGAAGTTCCTGTCGCTCGACGGCGGCCCCACCTGCAAGCCCAACGCCTGGCCGTTCCCGAAGGCCTGACCAGCGGTTTCGACCGCCTGAGCACGAATGATCCCGCCGACCGGATTTTGACATCGGCGGGATCGTCGTTCACTCTTCTCCCATGTCGCACCGCCACGCACCCGAGGACGCCAGCATCAAGCTGGTGCTCATCGGCGTGGCCGAAATCTGCGTAGCCGACATTCTCTGTCGGTGACCCACGGTTCGGTCGCGTAGAGGCTTTCCGCCTCCGCCCCGAGCTGTCCATCCGTGGGCAGACGCACCCCCCTGAGTTCGAGCCATTTCTCCGTGGAGGGGAAGCGGCTGCTGCTGCCCGCGGGTATTCGTTGAATCCTGCCGTCATACCTCGCAGCCGCGAAAGGCCGATCTCTCATGCGTCAACTGTCCCTCATATCCCGCCGCGTGGCAGCGGTAGCCGTTGGTCTGGCCCTCGCCGGAGGGGCCGCCGCCTGCGGCCCGAAGGACAGCGGCGGCGCCAAGGCCTCCACCGACGCCAAGCCCGCCAAGGGCGGCACCCTCTACGTGCTGAACAACCAGGCGCAGGAGGACTTCGACCCGGCCCGCCTGTACACCTCGGGCGGCGGAAACGTTCCCTCGCTGGTCTACCGCACGCTCACCACCCGCACCCGGGCCAACGGCGCCGAGGGCTCGAAGGTCGCCGCGGACCTGGCCACCAACACCGGCGAGCCGAGCAAGGACGCCACCGTCTGGACGTACCACCTCAAGGACGGCCTGAAGTACGAGGACGGCTCGCCCATCACCACCGCCGACATCAAGTACGGCATCGAGCGCTCCTTCGCGGCCGAGCTGTCCGGCGGCGCGCCCTACCTGCGCGACTGGCTGATCGGCGGCGCCGCGTACCAGGGCCCGTACAAGGACAAGAACGGACTGGCCTCGGTGGAGACGCCGGACGCCAGGACGATCGTGTTCCACCTGAACAAGCCCGAGGGCGAGTTCCCGTTCCTGGCCACGCAGACCTCGTTCGCCCCGGTGCCGAAGGCGAAGGACACCGGCACCAAGTACGCCGAGCACCCGGTCTCCTCGGGCCCGTACAAGGTGATCAAGAACGAGAACAACGGTGAGCACCTGGTGCTGGAGCGCAACCCCAACTGGTCGGAGGCCACCGACGACCAGCGCAAGGCGTACCCGGACAGCATCGACGTCCAGTCGGGTCTTGACCAGGCCGTGATCAACCAGCGGCTGTCCACCGGCACGGGCAAGGACGCGGCGGCCGTCACCACCGACACCAACCTCGGCCCGGCCGAGCTGGCCAAGGTCAACGGTGACAAGGCGCTCGCGAGCCGGGTCGGCACCGGCCACTTCGGCTACACCGACTACATCGCCTTCAACCCGAAGGTGAAGCCGTTCGACAACCCGAAGGTGCGCCAGGCCATCGCGTACGCGGTCAACCGCACCACCGTGGTCAACGCGGTCGGCGGCTCCTCGCTCGCCGACCAGGCCACCACGTACCTGCCGGAGCAGGCGTCCTTCGGCTACACGCCGTACGACCCGTTCCCGGCCGGCAAGACCGGGGACCCGGTCAAGGCCAAGCAGGTGCTGGCGGAGGCCGGCTACCCGAACGGGATCACCGTCTCGCTCACCCATGACGTCACCAAGGCCGACGAGCAGGGCCCCGAGGTCGCCACGGCCGTCCAGGACGCGCTGAAGGCGGCGGGCATCACCGTCAAGCTCGACGGCCAGGAGCACAAGGCGTTCAGCGACAAGATCCACAACGTGTCGACCGAGCCGGGCTTCTTCCTCACCGGCTGGGGTGCGGACTGGCCGTCCGGCGGCCCGTTCCTCGGCCCGATCTTCGACGGCCGGCAGATCGTCAAGGACGGCTCCAACTTCAATAACGCGCAGCTCGACGACCCGGCGGTCAACAAGGAGATCGACGAGATCAACAAGCTGACCGACCTCAAGGCCGCGGCGGTCCGCTGGGGCGCGCTGGACAAGAAGATCGGCGAGCAGGCCGTCACCGTGCCGCTCTTCCACCCGGTCTACAAGCGGCTGTTCGGCAAGGACATCAAGAACGTCGTGATCAGCGACTGGACCGGCGTCCTGGACATCTCGCAGGTCTCGGTCAAGTGACCACCCAGGACCTGACGGCCGTCGAGGCGGGGGCCCGGCAGGTCTGGCGGCGGCTGCGCGCCCAGCGCGCGGCCGTCGCCGGGACCGCCGTCATCGCACTCCTCGTCCTGGTGGCGCTCGCCGCACCCCTGCTGAGCGCCATCGAGGGCCAGAACACCACGGCCTACCACCCCGAGCTGGTCGACTCCGCCTCCGGCGGCGTACCGCTCGGCTCCTTCGGCGGGATCAGCGGCGACCACTGGCTCGGTGTCGAACCCGGCACCGGGCGCGACATGTTCTCCCGGCTCGTGCACGGCGCCCAGATCTCGCTGGCCGTCGCACTCGGCGCCACCCTCGTGCAGATCCTCGTCGGCGTCGGCACCGGCCTCGCCGCGGGGCTCGGCAACCGCTTCGTGGACAACCTGCTCAGCCGCGTCACCGACGTCATGATCACCATGCCCGCGCTGGTCTTCGCCATCGCGCTGATGGCCGTGGTGCCCGACAGCTTCCCGCGCCCGCTGCTGCTGGCGCTCATCATCGGCTTCGTCGCGTGGGGCAGCATCTCCAAGCTCGTCAGGGCCCAGGTGCTCAGCCTCAAGTCCCTGGACTACGTGGCGGCCTCCCGGCTCGCCGGCTCCGGCACCTGGCGGATCGCCCGCCGTGAACTGCTGCCGTCACTCGTCGCACCGGTCATCACGTACGCCGCCCTCCTCATCCCGGCGAACATGGTCATCGAGTCCGGGCTCTCGTTCCTCGGCATCGGCGTGAAGCCCCCCACCCCGTCCTGGGGCCAGATGCTCTCCAGCGCCAACACCTGGTACGAGGCCGATCCCGCGTACGTGCTGCTGCCCGCCGCGATGCTGTTCATCAGCGTGCTCGCCTTCACCGTGCTCGCCGACGGCATCAGGACCGCCCTCGACCCCCGCGCCGCCAGCCGGCTCCGCATCGGCACCGGCCGCAAGCGCGAGGAGGCCGCGTCATGATCCGCTTCCTGCTGCGCCGCACGGTCTCCGCCGCGGTGGTTCTGCTGGTGCTGGCCGTCGTGCTGTACGCCGTGTTCTACCTGGCGCCCGGCGACCCCGCGCAACTGTCCTGCGGGCCCAAGTGCTCGCCCGCCCAACTCGTGCAGATCCGCGAGCAGATGGGCCTGAACGACTCGGTGTACGTACAGTTCTGGCACTTCCTGCAGGGCATCGTCACCGGTCACGACTACAGCACCGGCACCGGTACGGTGCACTGCTCCGCGCCCTGCTTCGGCCAGTCGTACCGCACCGGCGAACTCGTCAGCGACATCCTCGTCGCCAAGCTGCCCGCCACCGCCTCCCTCGCCATCGGCGCGATGGTGCTGTGGCTGCTGCTCGGCATCGGCACCGGCGTGCTGTCCGCGCTGCGCCGCGGCCGGCCCACCGAACGGCTGCTCACCGGGCTCACCCTCGCGGGCACCGCCACCCCGGTGTTCATCATCGGCATCCTGCTGCTGATGCTCTTCTGCTCGGTGCTGCAGTGGCTGCCCTACCCCTCCTACGTGCCGTTCACCGACGACCCGCAGCAGTGGGCCTGGAACCTGCTGCTGCCCTGGCTGGCGCTCGCCCTCGTCGAGTCCGCCAAGTACGCGCGGCTGACCCGCAGTTCCATGCTGGAGACGCTCGCGGAGGACCACATCCGCACCTTCCGCGCCTACGGCGTCAGCGAGCGCGCGATCATCGGACGGCACGCGCTGCGGGCCGCCCTCACCCCGGTGATCGCGCTGTCGGCGCTCGACCTGGGGACGATGTTCGGCGGCGCCCTGCTGACCGAGTCGCTGTTCAACGTGCCAGGGCTCGGCCAGAAGCTCGTGCAGTCCGTCGAGCTCAAGGACCTGCCGGTCGTGGTGGGCATCGTGCTCGTCATGGGCTTCGCCGTCGTCATCGCCAACGCCGCCGCGGACGTGCTCTACGCGCTGGCCGACCGAAGGGTGGTGCTGGCATGAGCGCGGCCACCGATTCCGCAGTGGATCCCGCCGCCACGGCCGGCCTCGCCGAGCCGCTGGTGGAGGTCAGGGACCTCGTCATCGACTTCCCGACCGCGTCCGGCACCGTACGGGCCGTCGACGGTCTCAGCTTCCGGCTCGAAGCGGGCGGCGCCCTCGGCATCGTCGGTGAGTCGGGATCCGGCAAGAGCGCCACCGCGTACGCCCTGCTGGACCTGCACCGGGGGACCGGCGCGCGGACCGGCGGCACCGTACGGGTCGCCGGGACGGACGTCCTCGGCGCCGACGACACCGAACTGCGGCGGCTGCGCGGCGGCCGGGCGGCGATGGTCTTCCAGGACCCGCTCTCCTCGCTCGACCCGTACTACGCGATCGGCGACCAGATCGCCGAGGTCTACCGCGTCCATGTGAAGGCCACCCGGCGGGCGGCCCGCGAGCGGGCCGTCCAGGTGCTGGACCGGGTCGGCATCCCGGACGCGGCCCGGCGCTCGCGCGCCCGGCCGCACGAGTTCAGCGGCGGCATGCGGCAGCGCGCGCTCATCGCCATGGCGCTGGCCTGCGAACCACGGCTGCTGATCGCCGACGAACCGACCACCGCACTCGACGTCACCGTCCAGGCCCAGATCCTCGACCTGCTGCACGACCTGCGCGCCGAGACCCGCCTGGGGCTGCTGCGCGGCACCCACGACCGGGGGGTCGTGGCCGGCAGCGTCGACGACGTACTCGGCCT
>NZ_JAPVLS010000249.1:0-1489 GCF_027158125.1 Streptomyces sp. H39-C1 | reverse complement strand
GCTGGCCACCTAGACCGCTCAGCGTGGCCGCCTCAACGCGTGCCGCGCGTATCGCGTGCCGCCCGTGCCGCGTGAGCCGTTGGCCGGTGAGCGTCCGGCCGGAGCGGGACGGAGGCAGGAGCGGCGGCCGGTGCGCCACCGGCCGCCCGCCGCGCCAGCGGCGGGCCTTGATCCAGTAGAGAAACTCTTAACAGCTCCGGACAGCAGAAAGCCCCCCGCGATGATCCTGCGGGGGGCTTCACGCGCTGGTGGCTGGCTCAGCTGCGGTGGACACGCCAGCGGCCAGCGGGCGCAACGGCCTCGCCGACCTCGACCAGGTCGCCTTGTGCGTCTACGTAGACGTTCCGGCTGAGCGACACAGGATCGCCGGGGGCGACGCCCAAGAGCCTGGCCTGTTCCTCGGATGCGGCGGCGGCGGTGGTCGCCTCCTCGGACGCGACGGCTCGGCGCCCGGTCGCTGCCTCGATCGCGGACGGGGTGCCGCCGATGATCCGTTCGCGCACCAGCAAGGCGGGCACGGTCTCGGCGAGATCGCTGGAGAACCAGCTCGTGGACGCGCTCACCGGCTGATCGTCGGAGCCGTGGGTGATGCGCTCGCGGCGCACGGCGTGGGCGCCGGCCTCGATGCCCAAGAGGTCGGCCACCCACTCCGGCGGCTCGGACAGGTCGGCGGCCGTGATGACGGCGTACTCGCCCTCGGTGTAGATCCGGCCCGTCGTCAGCGCCGCTTCGAGCCGGTCGGCGGCCGTCCTGTGCAGGGTCCGCCGGGTGCTCACCGTGGTGGCCGCGCCCTGCTTCGCCTCGGCCAGTCCTTCGGCCTTCAGCGTCCTGTGGACCTTCTGGGCCGTGGCGGTCGAGATCTCGTACTCCGCCGCGAGCTCGCGCACCGACGGGAGCTTGTCCCCGTGCGACAGCTTCCCGCTGACGATCTTCTCCCTCAGCGTCGCGACGACTTGGAGGTACGGGGGCGTGCGCTCCAGAGACATGACGGTGCTCCCTCAAGTGGTGGTCAGTGTGTAGTTCGCTATCACAGCGTACGCCTTGACACAGCAACTGTGCTACCACAGTATGGACATCGACAGACGGTCCTCGTTCGGGGCCTTCTGCCGCTCCGGAAACCGGGCCTCCTCGCGCGCACACGCGTAGGGCCCCCCTCCTGGAAACCGAGGAAACCGGAAACTCGCAGGTCATCGCGTGTTTCCACCCGAAAACCGCAACCACCGGTTTCCGGGGGCATCAACCGGCAGAAAACAGGCGGGACGGATCGCCGCTGTAACGGCGATCCGACCCTCATCCACGACTCCTGAGAGGCACACCGTGGACGTGTCAGCAGCATGGAACAAGATCAGCGAGGCGACCAAATCGGGCGCACAGATGTCGGCCAGCACGGTGATCAACGTGCTGGACGACCTGTCCCCGAGCCTCGCGCCGTTCGCGCAGCGCTGGGACCTCGAGGCGGACCGGCGGGTCAAGCTCCGGACGCCGGAGA
>NZ_JAPVLS010000248.1:0-1515 GCF_027158125.1 Streptomyces sp. H39-C1 | reverse complement strand
CGTCGGCCTCGACCGCCGCACCGTACGGGCCGCACTGCGGGACTGCCCCGAGCTGATGTACCGCAGCAACGGCCCGCACTCGTGCTACGTGCACCGCGACCACGACGATAACTGAACGTTACTGATCAGTGGGAGTGGGGGCGAGTGCCCCCACTCCCACACCCCCGATTTGGGTCCGGCCGCCGTCAAAACCGGCCTCTACACTGGGATCCCCGGTGACCAGTGACCAGTGACCAGTACCAGTGACCACTAAGGTCGATCACCAGGAGTAGTCATGTCCGACCCGCGCACCGGCGCCCGATTCGATGCCCTGCCGCCAGAAACGGTCTACGCGCACGCGCCCGAACCCATGGCCGAGAGCGCCGCGCTACTCCGACTCGACACCCTTCTACGCACCGGAGAGGCCGGCCCCGACCGCGTACGCGAACGCTTCCTGCGCCTGGCCGCGCTGTCCGATCGCCTTGCTCTCATGGCGGCCGAAGCACCGGCGGGGCGCACTGCGACGCCTGCCGAGGCCGAGCGGGACGCGGTTGGAGACGCATGCCAACTGGCCGCGTGGGACCGCCGACACCCCGATCAGGTGGCCGGACCCTACGGGCCCGACAGTGAATGGGACTCCCCACGCTCTTACGTACGCCAGGAATACCAGACGTGGATGTCAAAAAACGGCGCATGGAAGGCATCATCATGAGATTCGGGAAAAAGAGGGAAGATCACACGGACGCAATTCGTGCCCGACAGGTACAGGAAGTAACTGACACCACCATCACCCTGCGACCGGAAAACGACCCGAGTGCACGAACCGTCACATCCGAGAGCGTACAAAGACGCGCAGCCGAATACGGCCTGGAAATCTCCAAAGAAGAAGCAGCCGCATCACTCGATTCACGGCTACGGCATCGCGGGTGGAGATGAGATTCCGTTCCAAGGTCAGGTTTCTCCTCATCGTGGTGTCGATCGGGGTGGTAGTGGGAATCTGGCAGGGAAAGTAGACAGATCGCGCACCGTGGCCTACCGGATTCCCGGTAGGCCACTCTCATATCTACCTGTGGTAGAGGTATTGAATCCCAGAAGCTACACAGGTCATCAGAGGTGATGCAGGATGATTCCAGAGTTCATCTAGGCATCCAGTTTGAAGCACCCCGGGGACGCTCGGTCGGTCCTCGGGGGTGTGGCCTGGATTCGCCAAAGTTACATGTGCATCATTCCCGTCCGGCACCCCGCTCCCCCGCACCGGTCAGGAGGTATGGGGTGCGGACCCGGAAACTCCGGAAGTTTTGCACGAGGGAAGCAAGCTCGGGGCGCGGACCTGGACCCCCGGGGCCGGCCTCCGGGGGTGGTGGGCTGGAACCCCAGTCCCTACACAGCTCAAGGCGCGATGCACGCCCGGCACCCCTCACCCTGCCAGCCGTCCGGCGCAGCCGGACCGGGCGGACGCGCGCAGCGCGGGAGCCTTTCCCGATAAGCGCAGCGTTCGGGAAAAGGGAATGCAGCGCAGCGGAATTCCCGCCTCTT
>NZ_JAPVLS010000247.1:0-1540 GCF_027158125.1 Streptomyces sp. H39-C1 | reverse complement strand
CGCCATCGGGTAGTTGTCCACCGGTGCACCGTAGGCCCGGCGCACCACCCCGGACCGCACCCGGCCCGCACAGGGCCAGCGCTCATCGCGCGCCCCGGGGCGGAGGGGCGGGTTGCCGGAGCCCGAATGCGCTCGGGCCCCGGCAGTGGGGGGCCGGGCTCCGTCGGCGGTTCCCGTACCCGCCCAAACGGCAACACCACCCCCGAGGTCACCCGCCACACCGTTCCGACCCGCCCGCACGGGCCAGAGCGCCCCCACGGCCCCTGTAAGCGCTCATCGCTGGCCGTGGCAACCGAGCCCCGAGCGGCCCTCCTCTGAACCGCGCACCGAAACGCACACAGGGCGTACATCCCCCGTCCCTGGCTTCGGATCGCCCCGCGGGGGCCCTGAGCGCCGATCTTGGCCCTGGACGACCGGATAGACCCGGGAGCGGTTGATCGTCAGCGAGAGGCGCGCTCAGACCCCTTACGGGCGGCTGCGACGTCATACCGTCGCGGCCATGTCGACGAAGCGGCTGTAGTGGAGTTGCGCGGCGACGGTGATCGTTGATGTTGGTCCTCCCCGGTGTTTTCCGACAATCAGGTCGGCTTCGCCCGCACGCGGTGATTCCTTGTCGTAGGCGTCCTCGCGGTGCAGGAGGATCACGATGTCGGCGTCCTGTTCGATGGCGCCGGACTCCCGCAGGTCGGAGATCATCGGCTTCTTGTCCTGGCGTTGCTCGGGTCCGCGGTTGAGCTGGGACAGCACCACGACGGGCACGTTCAGTTCCTTGGCCAGGAGCTTGAACTGGCGGCTCATCTCGGCGACCTCGACTTGCCGGTTCTCGGCCTTGCGGCCGCTGGACTGCATCAGCTGGAGGTAGTCCACGACGACGAGGCCGAGGCCGCCGCGCTGCTGGAGCCGGCGGCAGTGGGCCTTGATCTGCAGGACGGTCAGGCCGGCGTCTTCGAAGATGTGCAGGTCGGCGGTTTCCAGGCGCTGGACGCTGTGGCCGATGCGGATCCAGTCGTCCTCGGTGAGTTCGCCGCTGCGCAGGTGGTAGTAGGCGACCCTGGCGTCGGCGGACACGATGCGCTCGTGGACTTCGTCGCCGCCCATTTCGAGGCTGAACAGGGCGCCGGTGAGGCCGTGCTTGATCGTGGCGGAGCGCAGGAAGTCCACAGCGAGGGTGGACTTGCCCATGGCCGGCCGAGCGGCGATCACGATGACCTGGCCGCCATGGAGGCCGTTGGTGAGGTGGTCCAGATCGGTGAATCCGGTGGGCACGCCCTTGGTGACTTCACCGCGGCTGCGCGCTTCGAGGCGGTCCATGAGGGAGACGGAACGGTCGGCGGGACGGAAGCTGGCGGTGGATTCGTCGATGGCCACGGCCGCGTTGAACGCGGCTCCAGCGGCATCCGTGATCTCGTCGGCGTCCCCGTCGCCGTAACCGAGAGCGGTGATCGCGGTGCCCGCTTCGACCAGGCGGCGCAGGCGGGCCCGGTCGCGGACGATGTCCGCGTAGTAGGTCCCGTTCGCGGCGGTCGGCACGGCCTGGACC
>NZ_JAPVLS010000246.1:0-1546 GCF_027158125.1 Streptomyces sp. H39-C1 | reverse complement strand
CGGTCTGGTAGACGCTGATGGCCAGATTCTCCAGAGACGCCGCGGTCTGCAGCGCCATGATGTCGTCCGCGGTGGTGGCCGAGGCCCGCACGGAGGACAGCACTGCCGCTGCCCCCGCCACACCGGCCAGCGTCCCCGACCGCTGCCACCAACGACGCGACCGGGGCGCGGTGGCCTCGGTGAAGTCGTCCAACGCGCTGCCGGTGATCCGCAGTGCGTCGCTGTTGAGGTCCTCGGATTGCTCGCTGAGCTCTTCCAGCAGCCGGGTGTCGATGCGCTCTACGCCCATCACGCCCCATCTCTCTCGGCGCCCACTCCGTCGCAGGCACGTCCACAGCCCCTTCGGTGCCACGGCCCCAGCGGATTGCTCGCATCACCCGCGCATCGGCGAGGTTCACCCTCCCGGGTGAACAAGGGGATCCTCGAAGGACCGAAGAAGGCGCGGCCGACGGCCTCCGCGAACTCCCGGATGTCGCACAGTCGGCGGCATCTCGACGATGGGCAGCCGGTTCGTGCTCAGGATTTCGGCAATCGACGCGTGCCGCAGGTACAGGCCCGACATCCGACGCGGTTCTCGTCAGCCAGTGTCCTGATCTCTCCTCTGGCGAACGGCTGGCGTCTGTCATGGATGCCTGTCCACTCACCACGGACAGTGATCGGCGACGGCGACGTTAGAGAACCGTGACGGCGCTTCGCGCATCGCGTCGAAGGGGGCGGTGTCGGTCTCCGGCTGGATGCTGATCGACGGATTCGCCTGCAGAATCCGGATGGCATCGCGCTGCGCGACCAGCATGTCGACCATCCTGGTGATGATCAGGGAAGCGGCCGAGACGCTGGCGACGGAGGAGGAATACGAGCGGACCGCTGCCTTGCGTGAGCGGTACGTGCGCGAGACTTCCGTGGTCATCCACTCCGCTCGGGTCGACGGCATCATCACCCTCGTGTGACCTGAGGTACAGAGGAGGGAGGTGCGTCTGGCCGTCTCACCGAAGCAGGGCGCCCCGGGCCAGGAACGGCCGGCCATCCCCTCGGCGCAACCGCTGAAGCCACGACTCGTCGCCGGGGCCACGCGGGGCGGCAGGACGGATTCAGGGCCGTCCTGCGCATCAACGGCAGTACTCCCCGATTGGTCCGAGCGCCCACCCGTCAGTACCCGTAGCCGTGCGCGTACTCCTTACGGTGCAGAACCCTCGTACGGGTGATGGAGCCTCGGAAGGCTTACGCGACCGCTGGGACGGTGGTGCTCTGAGGCCTCGGGGGACCATGAGAACCGGAACAGAGGATCCCTGGCGCCGCCAGATGATCGGAGTCAGCTGTTCTACGGCTCTGACGTCCCATCGATGCCGGATGCCGTGGGCCACTTGCGACATGGTGGACCGGGCAACGTCCAACCGCCGAAACCCTCTGCCGGCAAAGGCCCCTAATACTGCAACCGCATGTGGTGTGACTGTTGGCGGTGTGGCTCGTTGGTCCGACTGTGTGACGAATCGTTGACGGTGGAGCAGGTCGAGTCGTGGTCCGAGGGCGTAGAAGAGTTGCATGCCCG
>NZ_JAPVLS010000245.1:0-1554 GCF_027158125.1 Streptomyces sp. H39-C1 | reverse complement strand
TCGGGCGCACAGATGTCGGCCAGCACGGTGATCAACGTGCTGGACGACCTGTCCCCGAGCCTCGCGCCGTTCGCGCAGCGCTGGGACCTCGAGGCGGACCGGCGGGTCAAGCTCCGGACGCCGGAGAACCTCAAGGCGCTGATGGACGCTCAGCGCGCTCACAACTCCGCTCGGTCGACGGTCGCGACGGCGAAGAGCCAGCGGACCGCCGCCCGCAAGGGCTCGAAGAATCCCCTGGCCGCCGCCCGCCGCGCGGCCCGGACAGCCGACCGTGCCGCCCGCCAGCACGGGCAGCAGGCCAAGACCGAACTCAAGACGGCGCGCGGCAACTACCCGGCGACGCTGACCCGGCGGGCGGTTGAGGCTCACGCCGTGCACGTGGTGCCGGCGGGTGTCGCGTCCTACCTGATGTCCACCCCGGCGGACTGGACGATGTGGCCGTTGTCGGTGTCCGCGCTGCTGGTCGGGGCGAACGTGGCCGGTCTGTGGCTCGGGCGCCGGACGGTGACCGTGACCGTGGACGGCGGGATGTCCGCCGAGGAACGGCAGCTCGTCGAACGCCTCGACCCGGCTTTCTGGGTGGAGCACGCGGCCGAGCGCGGATTGGGCGGGACCGTGACCACTCCCCCGGCGCTGGAGCCGGGCGGCATCCGGTGCGAGATCCGGTTGGACGGGACGTGGACGGTCAAGACGCTGTCGGACAAGGCCGACTCGATCCGGGCGCTACTCGGGTGCCGGACGGCGCTTCGGATGCGGATCACGTCCGCGTCCCGGGGCGGCTGGGCGGTCCTGACGCTGGCCACCCGATCGGCGGCGGCCGACGTGTCGGCGCTGTGGACCCCGGCCCGTATCCCCCTCGACCCGGACGTGATGAGCCTGGGCCTGGACATCGAGACGGGCGAGGAAGTGCTGATCCCGTACGCCGAGCGGCTGCTGGTCTCCGGCGCGTCGGGCACGGGCAAGTCCTGGTCGGTCCGCCCGCTCATGGGCACCGCCCACATGCGCGGCGACATGGTCCTGATCGACGGCAAGGGCGAGGAGTCGATCCCGTGGGAAGGGATCTGCCGGACCGCCAACGAGCCGCACGAGGTGGACGAGGCGCTGGACGACGCGCACGCGGAGATGGTGTGGCGCAAGGGCGAGATGCGCAGGCGCGGCATCAGCGTCTGGAACGGCCGCCAGCTCACCGTGTTCATCGACGAAGGACAGGTCGTCCTGGCCCGGGTCATGGGCGACAAGCCCCGGCTGCAACGCCTCATCGAGCTGTCGTCCCTGGGGCGTTCGCGCGGCGTGGTCCTGTGGTGGGCGACGCAGTACCCGGTCACGGACGGCGGGGCGCCCGGCATCCACAAGATGATCGCGCCCAACCTCCTGACCCGGTTCAGCCTGCGGGTGGCGGGCACCACGCAGTCGCAGGTGGCGCTGGACGACTGCGCGCACTACGCCCCGCACCAGATCCCGGACGGCAAGGAGTACCGGGGGCACGGCTACCTCAAGGGCTACGGGCCCCGCATGGTCCGCACCTGGACCCTCGATGACGACGGAGTGCGGGAC
>NZ_JAPVLS010000244.1:0-1570 GCF_027158125.1 Streptomyces sp. H39-C1 | reverse complement strand
CGATGCCGTCGATCTTCGCCTGGCGGGTGCGGACCATGAAGTCGTGGTTGGCCGGGTCGTAGGAGATGTTGCCCGTGCCGTCCTGCTTCTCGATACCGCCGATCCGGTGTTCGAGACCGGGGGTGCCGGGTACCGCCCAGGGGCGGGCCAGCGTCTGCGGGTCGCGCTTGTACGGCCAGAACGCCTCGTCGCCGTTGTCCAGCGTGTGGTTCGGGCCGGTGGCGAACTGCACCCGCAGGTCCGGCAGTTCGTCGATGTCGGGGATCCGCCACGGCTCGCTGCCGTTGGCCAGGTAGCCGTCGGACAGCAGGAACACCGGGGTGCGGTAGGTGAGCGCGATCCGGGCCGCCTCGATGGCGGCGTCGAAGCAGTCGGCGGCGGTGGCCGGGGCCACGATCGGCACCGGCGCCTCGCCGTTGCGCCCGTACATCGCCTGCAGCAGGTCGGCCTGCTCGGTCTTGGTCGGCAGCCCGGTGGACGGACCCCCGCGCTGGATCGCCACCACCAGCAGCGGCAGTTCCAGCGACACCGCCAGCCCGATGGTCTCCGACTTCAGCGCCACACCGGGCCCCGAGGTGGTGGTGACGGCCAGCGCCCCGCCGAACGCGGCGCCCAGCGCGGCGCCGATGGCCGCGATCTCGTCCTCGGCCTGGAACGTCCGCACACCGAAGTTCTTGTGCTTCGACAGCTCGTGCAGGATGTCGGAGGCCGGGGTGATCGGGTACGAGCCCAGATACAGCGGCAGGTCGGCCTGCTTGCTCGCGGCGACCAGGCCGTACGACAGCGCCAGGTTCCCCGAGATGTTGCGGTAGGTGCCGGCCGGGAAGGCGGCGGAGGCCGGGGCGATCTCGTAGGAGACCGCGAAGTCCTCGGTGGTCTCCCCGAAGTTCCAGCCGGCCCGGAACGCCGCGACGTTCGCCTCGGCGATGTCGGGCTTCGTCGCGAACTTCTTCCGCAGGAACTTCTCGGTTCCCTCGGTCGGCCGGTGGTACATCCACGACAGCAGGCCCAGCGCGAACATGTTCTTCGCGCGCTCCGCGTCCTTGCGCGCCAGCCCCGAGTCCTTCAGGGCCTCCACGGTCAGGCTCGTCAGCGGCACCGGGTGGATCGCGTACGCCTCCAGCGAGCCGTCCTCCAGCGGGCTGGCCGCGTAACCGACCTTCGCCATCGCCCGCTTGGTGAACTCGTCCGTGTTGACGATGATCTCCGCGCCGCGCGGCAGATCGGCGATGTTCGCCTTCAGCGCGGCCGGGTTCATCGCGACGAGCACGTTGGGCGCGTCGCCGGGCGTGAGGATGTCGTGGTCGGCGAAGTGGAGCTGGAAACTGGACACGCCCGGCAGGGTTCCCGCGGGTGCCCGGATCTCGGCGGGGAAGTTCGGCAGCGTGGAAAGGTCGTTCCCGAACGACGCCGTTTCCGAGGTGAACCGGTCACCCGTGAGCTGCATTCCGTCACCCGAGTCCCCGGCGAACCGGATGATCACCCGGTCCAGCCGCTGGACCTCCTTGGCCGGTTTGCGCTGTTCACCGAGCAGCGGCTGTCCTACGGCTGGGCTGCTGACCTGGCTGGT
>NZ_JAPVLS010000243.1:0-1579 GCF_027158125.1 Streptomyces sp. H39-C1 | reverse complement strand
TCAGAATTCGGTGTCGGCGGCGCTTGTCGGGGGCGGTGTGCCGATCGTCCCGGGAGGCGGTGGGCAGCGCGGGCTGCTGATCGGTGGGTTCGAGGATGGTGACGTCGAGGTGGGTGACGGTGCGGCTCGCGCCGGGTCTGCCGTCGTCGCGTCGCTCGCTGTACCGGGACATCGGCGATTTGACCTTGCGGGTGCTGACCCGTTGCCGCCTCGGCGGGAGGACGGCGCCCAGAATCCGACGGCCGATGAGCCCGACCGCCCCGACATGTGCGGGGATGACATCGGCGGCCTGGACGACCTGGTCACGGGCGGTCTGGACGGCGACAGTGAAGCAGCAGCGGTCCGGGTCGGTCCCGGTCCGGGACTCTGCGGCGTCGACCATGACGGTCCGCAGCACTTGGTAGAGCGTGAGCAGGGCCCACATCTCCTGCTCAACGCCGGCCGGGTCACCTGAGCGCAGAAGACGACCTTTCATGAGGGTGTGGCGGAGCGCGTAGTACGCCGATTCGTGTTCCCACCGCTGGTGGTAGAGGGCCGCAAGTGCGGCGGCGGGGTAGCGACGGGCGTCGGTCAGGGTCGTCACCAGCCGGTAGGAGCCGGTGAAGATTGTGCCGTCCGCGCAGGTCACCGAGATCTGCGCGTCGACGATCCGCACGCTCACGGTGCCGATCACCGACAGGTACGAGCCGTCCGCGAGACGGGCCAGAACCGGGGTGCGTCGGTTGCTGCGGAGTCGGCCCAGCACCTGGGCGCGGGTTGCGACGGCCTGGGAGAGGAAGTCGTTCCCGTCGAAGCCCTTGTCCCACAGCACCAGCATGTCAGGTGTCAGCAGGTGCAACAGACGTGATGCGTATCGGGTTTCCCCCTCGGCGGTCGGTCCGAACACTGCGCCGATCAGGGCCCGTGTCCCGGTCTCGACCAGCGTCATCAACTCCAGCGTCGGATAGCCGTGATGCGAGGTTCTCCCCAGCCAGGCCCGGTTCCGGTCGGAGTCCGCGACCCTCTGTGAGCTGCAGCCGTCGAAGGACACGGTCCGAAACGGCCCGAACCGCACGCCCGGCGTCGTTGGCCGGGCCAGCGGCCCGGCCAGCACCTCGAACAACGCCCGGACCGGCGCACTGCCCAGTCTCCGGCGCAGGTCACGTAACGCCTTCGCGGTCGGACAGGCCACCGGCATCCCGGTCAGGCCGGCTGTCAGTTTGTCCCAGACGAGCCGATAACCGACCTCGGGGAACAAGCACATTGCGAGCAGGAAGTAGATCCCGACGCGCGAGGGCAGATCACGCAGCCGCCGTTGCACCGTCCTCGTCTCGGACAAGACCGCGTCAACCAGCTCGAACGGCACGATCGCCGTCAGTTCTCCCAGATGACCGGGTGCGAACCGGCCCGCGGCCACCGTGACCGTTCGGGTGATGGTCTCTATCGACGGCGGCAGGACACCATGACCAGGCAACGGAGCTCCTTCGGCAACAAGCTGTCTTGGACGACTGCCTGTACCAACGAGCTCCGTTGCACTACGTCGAGAAACCTTCCAGGCACTTGCGTGACCTGCGAAAACGCTAACTACCCGGCCTTGGGG
>NZ_JAPVLS010000242.1:0-1581 GCF_027158125.1 Streptomyces sp. H39-C1 | reverse complement strand
AGAAGCTGTTGTCTTTCCGCGAGTGATCGCTGTGTTTCCGCTGGTCAGGCATGACATTGCCATCTTGGCGGCAGGGATGAGGTGTCGTGTCGTCTCTTCGGTGGAGGTGCTGGGGTGCCGTCGGTGATGGGTTTGTTGGAAGAGCGTGAGCGTGCCGCCCGGCAGCGGGTGGAGGTCTTGCAGGCTGAGTTGGGTGAGGCAGAGGCTGTGTGGGAGCGGTTCGTGATCGCTCGGGAGACAGTCGGCCAGATCCTCGCGGAACCTCGCGGAAGCGCGGAGGATTCGTCACTCGCTGGGGCCGGCGAGCGGCCGGTGCAGGTCGCGGCGGCGGGGCCCGGTTCGGTGGTGCCGGTGCGGCGGGACGGGCTTGAGGCTGATGCTCTGGCCCCGGGCTACCGGCGGATCATGGAAATCCTGCAGGAGCGGGGCAGGTCCGGCGGCGGGGCGATGGACTGCCGGCAGCTGGCGGTAGCACTTGGCCTGGAGCCGGTTCCCGCGAAGGTCGAGGGGGTGCGGTCGAAGACGAAGCGCCTGGCGGTGCGGGGCTGGTTGGCCGAAGCGAGCCCGGGAATGTTCAGCGTCGTGGGCGGGCGAGGCGGCGGCTCATGACCATGCTCATCGACCACCAGATCATCGCTTGCGAGCTGTCGGTGCGGGTTTCGTAGTCGCGGGCCAGTCGGCGTGAGCGCATCAGCCACGCGAACGTGCGCTCCACCAGCCACCTCTTGGGCAGCACGACGAACCCTGACAAGTCGTCGCTGCGTTTGACCACCGTCAACGCGATCCGCAGGGTGCTGCGGGTGAAGTCGACCAGTGGCCCGGTATAGCCGCCGTCCGCCCATACCCGGGCCAGGGCCAGTGCCTTTGGTGCAGGCGGGTCAGCACCGTGCGTGCGGCGTCCCGGTCGGTGACCGATGCCGCGGTGACACTCACTGCCAGCAGCAGCCCGAGGGTGTCCACCACGATGTGGCGCTTGCGGCCGTTGACCTTCTTGCCGCCGTCGAAGCCCCGGCTCGCGGCCGGCACCGAAGCGGCTCCTTTCACCGACTGGGCGTCGATGATGCCCGCAGTCGGTTCCGTATCCCGGCCGGCGGCCTCGCGGACCCGGTCGCGCAGCCGGTCGTGGAACTCCGCGATCCAGCCTTGGTCACGCCAGCGCCGCCAAAAGGCATAGACGCGGTCCCAGGCAGGAAAGTCGGCAGGCATCGCCCGCCACGTGATGCCGCCGGCGACCAGGTAGCGCACCGCGTCCACCATCTGCCGGTGACAGTAGGCCTCCGGGCGCCCGCCCCGGCCCTCCAACCACCCCGGCACCGGCAGCAGATCACGAACCTGCACCCACTCCGCGTCTGTCATATCCGAGGGATACCTCGACCGCCTGTGCGGATGATCCGCCGCATTCCCGAACCGGTGCGCGAGACAATCACACCCACGCGCAACGAAGTTGGAGCCAGCCGCGGCCAGGGCATAGAACTGGGACAACAGGGCCTCCCGGCGCGCTCAACGGTCTCGACAACCACGAGCTGCACCGGAGGCCCTGCCTTCATGCGGACCACAACCCAACACCACCCGACCGAGGCT
>NZ_JAPVLS010000241.1:0-1590 GCF_027158125.1 Streptomyces sp. H39-C1 | reverse complement strand
AGCTTGTTATTTATGGTCCGGACTCGAACATCGAGTAGGACACCATCACTCACCTGGGCCTTTACCGGACAGGCGGACGGCCTCCGCATGAGCATGCGTTCTGTCACCGAACCGCACTCATACGAAGGCCGCAGGGGTGAGTCTGCTGCATCACAATGCTTGGCACGAGGCACTCGACTTCACGTCACACTTCCGGGAGGACTTCTACGCGTCCCTGACCCGGCGTGGTGACACTCTGTTCGAGCTCACGGACGCGATGCTCTGCGAGAACGGACCGGTGACCTCGCCGGTTGACCTGACGCTGCTGGCCGAACACCGGCGCGGGCACGGCGCGTTGTACGACGCGCTGAACTGCGGGCGTATCGACGTGGACGGGTTGCGGCACGCTCTGGCGATGCTGCCGCAGCCCAAGGCCGCCGACAACCGGATCGTCCTCGCGGTCGACGTGACCCACTGGCTGCGGCCCGACGCCCCGTGCAGCCCGGACCGGCTGTTCTGCCACGTCTACGGACGCAGCGGGCGCTCCAGCGACCAGCTCGTGCCCGGCTGGCCGTACTCGTTCGTGGCCGCCTTGGAGACCGGCCGCACCTCCTGGTGCCAACTCCTGGACGCGAGGCGGCTCGGCCCCGACGACGACGTCGCCGAGGTCACCGCGGCCCAGGTCCGCCGCGTGGTCACCGACCTGATCGACGCAGGCCAGTGGGAGCCCGGTGATCCGGACGTCCTGATCGTCCTCGACGCCGGCTACGACGCCCCGCGCCTGGCCCACCTCCTCGCGGGTCTGCCTGTCGAGGTTCTGGGCCGGATGCGTTCCGACCGTGTCATGCGACGCCCGCCGCCGCCCCGCACCCGCCGGGCCGGCCGCCCGACCCGGCACGGAGGAGTGTTCCGCTTCGCCGATCCGGACACCTGGGGCGCCCCGGACGTGGAAACCATGCAGGTCACCGACCGCTACGGCACCGCTCGGGCTGTGGCCTTCGACCGTCTCCATCCACATCTGACCACCCGCTGTGCATGGATCGACCACACCGGTGAGCTCCCCATCATCGAGGGCACCCAGATCCGCCTGGCGGTCGACAGACTGCCCAGCGGCCAGGACCCGCAGCCGGTCTGGCTGTGGTCCTCGAAGACCGGCATGACCGGTGAGGACGTCGATCTGCGCTGGCAGGCATTCCTCCGCCGCTTCGACATCGAGCACACCTTCCGCATGATCAAGCAGACGTTCGGCTGGACCCGCCCCAAGCTCCGCACCCCCGAGGCTGCGGACCGCTGGACGTGGCTCGTGATCGCGGCCCACACCCAGCTCAGGCTCCTCCGCGAAGCCGCCGCCGACCTTCGTCGCCCGTGGGAGAAGCGAACGGAGCCCGCCCGGCTCACCCCGGCCCGCGTCCGCCGGGGATTTCGCAACCTCCGCCCGCACCTGCACAGTCCTGCCCGTGCACCGAAACCCTCAACACCCGGGCCAGGCCGTCCAGTCGGCTCGAAGAACCGCCATCCCGCCACCCGCCACGATGTGGGCAAAACGACCAGACGCCCCGAGAGCATCACTGAACGCAATCGCCTTAAAGGCCACAAAGGTTAAATTTCAAG
>NZ_JAPVLS010000240.1:0-1597 GCF_027158125.1 Streptomyces sp. H39-C1 | reverse complement strand
GGCCCGCGCTTTCGGATCACGCTCGGGCCCGGCTGCCTCACGGTCGGCCACAAGGACCTGGCTCGCGCCGAACGTACGGCCGAGCGAGCCCAGCACCGCGCCCGGATGGAGGCGGACGAGGTCGGCAGCTACTGGGCCGAGTACGTCGGCGACCGGGCCGAGACGCCGCCGCGTGCGCCCATCCACGGCTGGTCACGCCGCTCGCGGGCCCGGCTGTTCCACGCCACGGGCGAGATCGACTACACGCCGATGGTCGTCCTCGGGCAGGCGCCCGTGATGACGACGCTCACGTACGCCGACGACTGGCTGTCCGTGGCGCCGACCGGGAAGGCCGCCAAGAAGCACCTGGAGGCGTTCTACATGCGCTTCGAGCGGGCCTGGGGCGTCCCGTTTACCGGCCTGTGGAAGGAGGAGTTCCAGCGTCGCGGCGCGGTCCACTTCCACCTGTGGCACCCGCGCCCGGATGGCAGCGCGGGCGCGATGCGGCGGCTCACCTCCGTGCGCTACCGCCCGGCGGTCGGCGACGGGATGACGTACGACGCCTGGGTGCTGGAGGTCTGGGCGGACATCGTCGCCCACCCGGACCCGGAGGACCGGGCCAAGCACGCCAAGCACGGCGCGCAGGTCTCCGAGGTGGAAGAAGGGCACGTCAACACCCCGGCCCGGCTCGCGGCGTACTTCGCCAAGCACGGCGCGTTCATGGCGAAGGACTACCAGAACAAGATCCCGCCGGAGTGGCGCAAGGCGGGTGCCGGACCGGGCCGGTTCTGGGGCTACAAGGGACTGGCCCGGACCGTTCGCACGGTGGACGTGGCGCCCGTCGACTCCGACCGCGCCGCCCGGATCCTGCGCCGGATGGCGTCGCGCGAGCGGCACTGGGACGCGTCCCTCAACGGCGGGAAGGGCGGGTACTTCTGGCGGAAGGCGGTCCGCGAGGTCCGCGTCGAACGAGGCGTGCGGCTCGTCGACCCGGAGAGCGGAGAGTGCCGGCCGAAGTTCCGCAAGGCGACGCGGCCGGTGTCGCGGTTCGCGTCCGGCTCCGGCTTCCTGTGCCTGGACGACGCACCGACGACGCTCGTCAACATCGCCCGAGCGCTGGAAATCTGGCGCACCCGCACGCCCGAATCCGAGCTGCAGCTCAGGACGGACGACCGGCGCCGCGCTGCCCGAAAGCGCGTCATCGACGCGCACGGCGGACAGCCGACGGCCGCCGCCTGGCGCCGCGCGCTGTCCCTGTCCGGCACCCCTGGGCCGGACGTGGTGGAGGCTCCAAAGCGATAACTTGCTCGCCCTCGGACGGCCGACGGAGTGTCCGTTCCTCCATCTTGCTCGCCGGTAATTCCCCTCAGCGGAGCGACCAACGGACCGGCGCGGAAGCGCCGCATCGGAGATCAGGTCACCTGATCTACTAGCTTGCTGCCCCGTCGCAACGCCTCCGATGACACCCGTGCCCGGGTGCCTGCCCGGCGTTATTGGGCCCAGTTTGTACTAACTCGCTGTGTCTTCCTGCCGCCCATTTCCCAGCGCCCGGCGCGGTGCAATCAGCGGCTCATCGGCTGCGCCGTCGGCCGCCAGGAGTGCACCCGGGTCGCCACCT